>JAQGOT010000728.1 GCA_028293465.1 Pedosphaera sp.
GGGTTCCAAGGTCCGGTGTGGACAGGTCAGTTGAGGAAGGCTCGCGGGTACGCTCTCCCCACCAAGGTGTGGATCCAGGCAAATCCAAGCTGGTAAAGGCTAATCCAAGCTGTTTGGGGGTGGACCCCATTTGCGAGGGGGCGGGGTTCCGGGAAGAGGTCAGGGGAAACCCCAGTTGACCAAGGGAGGGGGTAAATTGATTTTGGAGGCAAGGATCCCGTAGCGGACTTTGGGGCGGGGCGGAGGCAAATCTGCACCTGCCGCCGAGAGTCGCGGGGGAGTGTGAGAGTTACCACAAACGTTTTGAAGGAGGACCGATTATTATGGCGCGAGGAAAATTACAAGGAATGCGGGTGGCGGTGATTGCGGCGGATGGATTCGAACAGGTGGAGGTGACTTCGCCGGTGAGCGCGTTGCAACGGCAAGGCGCGGTGACGGAAATCATTTCGTTGCGGCCGGGGAACATCAAGGGAATGAACCTGCTCTGGCCCGGAAAGAAGGTGCACGTGGATCGCGCGATCTTTACCGCCGACGCGGATGATTATGATGCGCTGCTGATTCCCGGCGGCTTTATCAACCCGGATTTTCTGCGTCAAAGCGAGCGGGTGCTGAACTTTGTGCGGGAATTTGAGCAGGCTAAAAAGCCGATCGCGGTCATCTGTCATGGGCCGTGGGTGCTGGCTTCGGCGGGACTCGTCAAGGGACGGACGCTGACTTCCTGGCCGGGCATCAAGGATGATGTGAGCAATGCGGGCGGCATCTGGAAGGACAAGGCGGTGGTGCGTGATGATAACTGGGTGTCGAGTCAAGGGCCGCTTTATTTGCTGCAATTTAATCCGGCCATGGTGTCGCTGTTCGCGGAACATCGGGCGGCCCGCCTGGGGGTGCCGGCTGGTGGACGCGATGGTGAAGGGCTGACGCCGACGCTGGGCTTGCTTGCGGCGGGAGCCGTGCTGGCGGCCATCATTTATGGGCGCAGGCGGTCGGCGGAAGGTCGCGAGGTGGAGGAACCGGCGGGCAATCGCGCCGCGAGCCGCCGCCGCCCCGAGAGAGAGTCAATGGTCACCCCGGAAATTTAGGCCCGATCCGGGAAGCGAAGGGAAATGAGCCGGCGAATCCAGCAGGCCCAAGGGACAAACGGGTAACCCCGTCGGCGGGCCGGCTAATCGACATCCGTTTTCACGCAGCCGGGTTGTGTGAAACGGATGTCGGTGCATGCCATCGTCGGAGCATGGGTTCAACACCCCTTTTGATGGGGCTATAAGACAGCAGTACGCTGGGTTTAGAAGGGTGAGGGGAACTGAAATTGTCCGGCTTTCCCTTCTGGATCAGATGTTTAAAAGCAAAAAAGCTAACACAGTCAGGCAGTCTGAAACCGCGAGGGAAAGTGATTTATCAATGAGTGTCGCAGTGCTACCCACCCAAGTTCAACCCCGGGAGTTGCCGGCCGACGAATCGGTCGGTCTGCTGGAGCCGGTTGCCTATTTCGACGGCCCGATGCCGACCGGCGTGACGGTGTCGCAGGACGGGCGGATTTTTGTCTGTTTCCCCAAGTGGGGTGATCATGTCGAGTTCACCGTGGCGGAAATCTGGCATGACCGAGCGGTGGCTTTTCCCGACGAAGCGACGAACCGGACGGTGCCGAGTGACCCCGCAGCGGCGCTGGTGTCGGTCCAGAGCGTGGTGGTGGATGCCGCCAACCGGCTTTGGATTCTGGATACGGGCAGCCCGATGTTCGACCCGGTTGTTTACGGCGGGGCGAAGCTGGTGTGCGTGGATTTGGAGACGGATGCCATCGTGAAAAAGATTTTGTTTCCGATGGATGTCGCGCTGGTGACCAGTTACCTCAATGACGTGCGCTTCGATTTGCGCCGCGGCAGCGAAGGGATGGCGTTTATTACGGATTCATCCGACAAGGGGCCGAATGGAATCATCGTCGTGGACCTGGCCACCGGGAAGAGTTGGCGGCGGTTGCACAATCATCCTTCGACCAAGGCCAGTGCGCCGCGAGGCTGCCTGCCAATCGTGGAGGGACACCCGTTGCTGGACCACCCGGCGAATGGGCCGACGAAGCCGGTGGGGATGGGGGCGGACGGAATCGCCATCAGCGCGGACGGGTCGTTGTTGTATTTTTGCCCACTGATTAGCCGGCGACTTTATAGTGTGCCGACGGACGCGTTGGCCGACGTCTGGATGGACGACGAAACCGTGGGGCAAACGGTGATCGACAAGGGGGACAAGGGCGGCGCCGCGGATGGATTGGAGTCGGATGCGGAAGGGAACATTTACGCGACGAATTACGAGCACAACGCGATATTGCGACGTCCGCCCGATGGTATCTGGGAAACGGTGGCGCACGATCCGCGGCTATTGTGGCCGGACACGCTTTCGCTGGCGACGGACGGATACCTCTACGTCACCGCGAACCAACTGCATCGGTCGCCGCGCTTTCATCAGGGACACGATTTGCGACGCAAACCGTACACGCTTTTCCGGGTGGCGGTGGGGACACAACCGGTGAGGTTGCGTTGAGCGCATGGAAACAAATTCCATGCCTTGCTGGTGGGAGCCGATGTTCGGGACACTGCTGATCCTGGTCATTTTGAAGGATGTGGTTTTGACCGTGTTCCAGGCACGGATGGCCGCCGACGGCAGCCGCTCCCGGATCGGGCGGGCGCCGGCCTGCCGGGGAGTTGACGGTTTAGGGTTGAGCGGGAGTTTATTTTGCTTGCTTAGCTGGTTCGGCAAGCGCCGCGAGCAGCGAATCAAAGTCATATCCACCCTCGTGGCGCGAGCCGTTAATGAAAAAGGCCGGCGTGCCGTCAACCCCGCTTCTGGTGCCGCTCTTAAGGTCTTCCTGCACCCGGGCAAGATAGGTGCCCGCCTCCATGTCGTTGATCCAATGGGAAATGTCGAGCCCCGCTTCCGCGGCATATTCCAGGAGGGCCTCATCGTCGAGCGCATCCTGATTTTCAAACAAAAGATCGTGCATTTCCCAGAAGCGGTTTTGCCCGCCGGCGGCTTCCGCCGCCTCAGCCGCATGTTCGGCGTGCGGATGCATGGTGGTCAGCGGGAAGTTGCGAAAGGCAAAACACAATTGATCACCCAAACGCTCCTGAATCTCCTTGATAATCGCGTCGGCTTCGCCGCAATAAGGACATTCGTAATCAGCATACTCCACCAAAGTAATGGGGGCATTCTGCGGTCCTTGAATGTGGTCGCGTTCAGTGAGCGGGGCGACAAGTCTTTCGCCCTTGTCCGGCGTGGCTGTTTTGCGTTTCATGGTTACTCTCCTTGCGGCTTGGGCCGGCTGTTCGAGCGGCCACTGATTCAACCTCACACTGGCAAGGGTTTTGGTCAATTAACGCAAAGCATTTCCGCCAAATGCTTGAGGGGGAAACCTGCATCAACACTGGAGCGGAAAGAAAGCTGCTTTCAGTATGGTCGCCGGATCGCCGCGCTTCCGATACGACTACGCCGCCTTTGTGGCCAAAAAGGGACCCGAACCCGCCTGCCCCTATCCATAAGAGCCGGCCCTTTGTCACCAATTGTCATCAAAAACTTTGCTTTTCGTTCACGGCATTTTCATGTTAAATGTTCCTTATGAAATCACATTTGCAGCTCTTGCTCTCTTGCGTCGGTTTATCGGCAATTGTTTTTTTAACCGGGTCCGTTGCTGAAGCGGCCCCAACCGGCACCGGGCCGAGCTTCAAAGGCCCCATCGGTCTTCAGCTTTACAGCCTGCGTGACCAGTTCAAGAAGGATGTGCCCGGCACCCTGGATCAGGTGCACACGTTCGGCATCCAATACGCCGAACTGGCGGGCACCTACAACGTCGCGCCGGAACAATTTAAGGCGCAGCTCGAACAACGCGGTATCAAGGCGATCAGCGCGCATTTTCCTTTCGAGCGTTATCGCGATGACGCGGAGGGCGTTGCCCGTGAGGCGAAGGCCCTGGGATTGAAATATGCCGGGTGCGCTTGGATTCCCCACTCGGGTGCTTTTGATGAGAAGACGTGCCGTGAAGCCATCGCCGTCTTCAACCGGGCCGGCGAAGTGCTCGCGAAGCAAGGCGTGAAGTTTTTCTATCATGTCCACGGCTATGAGTTTCAACCCCACGGCGACGGAACCCTCCTTGATTTGTTGATCACGGAAACGAATCCCAAGTTCGCCAATTATGAAATGGACATTTTCTGGATCGTGTTTCCGGGACAGGACCCGGTGAAGTTGCTCCAGAAATACGGCAAGCGCTGGGAATTGATGCACTTGAAGGACATGAAAAAAGGCACTGCGACGGGCTCCCTCAGCGGCGGCACGGACGTGAAGAATGATGTCGCACTCGGCAGCGGCCAGATTGATATCCCTGCCATCCTGCGGGCCGCGAAGAAGACGGGCGTCAAATATTATTTCATTGAGGATGAATCGCCCACCTCGGAGCAGCAAATTCCCCAGAGCCTTAAATTCCTTGAACAGGTGAAATGGTAAATCGCGTGAGGGCGGGAGGCGGTCCGGGGTTGCTCGGCAAAGCGCGAGTGGCGGCGGTGATGTACGCGGCATTCAGCCTGAGTCTGTCCGCAGGGATGGTCCTGGCTGCGGAATCATCCGGGGCGTTTGAGGGCCACACTGACATCGGGAACGTCAACAAGTCGGGCTCGTTGGAGTTCGATGCCGCGGGTGGCACCTACATGGTCGCGGGTGGCGGCGCAAACATGTGGTTCACCAACGATGCGTGCCACTACGTCTGGAAGCGGGTGTCCGGGGACCTCGCGATGGCGGCCAACATTCATTGGCCGGGCACGGGTGGGAATGCGCATCGTAAGGCTTGTCTGCTCATCCGCCAGACGCTCGACCCCGACTCGCCGTATGTGGATGCCGCGGTCCACGGCGACGGACTCACGTCGCTCCAGGCTCGCGAAACCGCCGGCGATCTGACGCACGAGATTCAATCCAACGTTTCCGGACCAGCACGGGTCCGCATTGAGAAGCGCGGCGATTACGTTTCCATGTCCATCGCGCCGGCGGGCGGATCGTTGCGGCCGGCGGGTGGTTCTTTCCGGGTGCAATTCAAGGATCCATTCTACATTGGTCTCGCCGTATGTGCGCATGATCATAGCGCGCTGGAAAAGGCCATTTTTTCCGATGTCCAGATCACTGTCCCGCCAGCGGTGGTTGCCGGCAAGCCCACCATTGAATGCACGCTGGAAACCATCGCGCTGGATTCCAAGGATCGCCGGGTGGTTTATCATACCCGCGATCTGATTGAAGCACCCAACTGGTCGCGGGATGGCCAATCCTTTCTCTTCAACAGCCAGGGGCACATCTACCAACTGCCGGTAGTTGGTGGCCAACCACAGTTGCTCGACACCGGATTTGCGGTGCATTGCAACAACGACCATGGGATTTCTCCTGACGGCAAGTATCTTGCGATCAGCGATTCGTCCGAGACAAAGAAATCGCTGGTTTACGTTCTGCCCATAACCGGAGGCACGCCACGGCGTCTGACGCCGCTCGGGCCATCCTACTGGCACGGCTGGTCACCGGACGGCAAGACGCTCGCCTATTGCGCTGAACGGAATGGCGAGTTCGACGTTTATACCACGTCCGTCGAGGGTGGCGAAGAAAAGCGACTCACCACCGCGTCCGGCCTGGACGACGGTCCGGAATATTCCTCGGATGGAAACTTCATCTACTTCAATTCCGAGCGAAGCGGGTTGATGCAGATTTGGCGGATGAAACCCGACGGCACCGCGCAGGAGCAGGTGACCTCCGATGATTATAACAACTGGTTTGCGCATCCGTCGCCGAACGGCAAGGCGATTGTATTCCTCTCGTACCCGAAAGAGGTCAAAGGGCATCCTGAGAATAAGGATGTGATGCTCCGATGGATGCAGATTGGGAGCGGTGAGATTCAAACCCTGGCCAAATTCTTCGGCGGCCAGGGAACGATCAATGTCCCTTCGTGGTCGCCCGACAGCCGCAAATTGGCCTTCTTCAGTTATCAGACCGCCTATCCTTGACCGCCGTCTCACGGCAGGTGCAGTCGCAAGAATCGACTGCCGGAACCGGGCGCTCCGACATCCGTAGGATCAGTGATGGTGACGTTGACATATTGGTCGGGCGAAACCCCGACCGGTGCGGATTCAGAAACCGTCGCGCCGGCAGCATTGGCAACCCATCCAGCGCCCGCAGTGTAAGTCATCAACGCCGCCCAGGTTTGAAGGTTGTTTGAAGCTTCCACCACGTAGGTGAGATCCGTTGCGGAGGTGTTGCGGTGAAACTGCAACATCAGTCGGTTTCCGGCAAGCGCACCGGTCAGCGAGCGATTCGTGTTGAACGTGCCAGGATCAGCCGCCAGCGCGTACTCGAGCAGGTTCACCAGTCCGTCGCCGTCGGGATCGGCCAGGTCGCCCGCAATGGGTGCGTTGGAGGCGTTCGTGCCGAAGTGCGCCAATCGCCAGGCCCCGGAAGGACCCCCGATAATGCTCAGGCTGGCCGTGGACTGTCCGCCGACACCCGCGCCCCCGGAAGGGGAACTCAGTGCGAGGTTCACCGTGGTGTTTGTTCCGCCCAGATGACCGTTCAAGAGGGTGACGGTGAAACTCTTCGAGGTGGCGTCGCCGGTTGCCCAATTCAGCACGCCGGAAGTAGCAACATAATTCACACCAGTAACTGCGGTCCCACCCGGCGCGGTGGCATAGGCGACCTGCACGGCTCCCTGGGTTCCTCCCGTCCGGGTCACGGTGATCGTCGCAACTCCGTTGCTCGCGGGCGCACTGTAAGTCGGCGAATTGAATGCCACGGTTCCGGCGAAAGTGCCGAACACGGACACCGCATACTGGGCGCCGGCGTAAACCTTGCCATTGGCGACAGTTGGCACGTTGAACTTGACGCTGTTGGCCAACCGATCCCGGGTTCCGGCCAAATTGCTGTTGTAAATTTCCGATGCCAGGTTGGTTGCGTTGTTCGCCACCAAAACCGCAGGGCTGCCCATGCTTAGCGTCCAGATGATGCCATTACTGGTGCCGTTGGCAGACACACTCGGCGTCGAGCCTGGAAAAGCATTTGTGCGCGTCCCCGCTGAAACCGGCGTAGTGGATAATAAACCGTTTACCAGAGAAAAAGCCTTCAACCTGTCTGCCCAGCCGCCATAATAAAGCCGCCCATTGAAATAGGCCGGCGTGCTCGCTGAGCGGGTTATCTGACCGGTGAGCACCTGGACAACATGATCCGTGCTCGCGGCGGCGTCATAATGGATGTTCCCCGTGGTCAACTGGTCCCGGTTCACCAGGTATATTTTGCCTTCTTTGCCTGCACCCACCATCAAATGAGGAAATATCCCGGGCTGATCCGGCAACACCACCAAACCGCCGGACCCGAGATCCGTGTCGTTCACCGCGAGCGTGGCCTGGTTGTAGGGCGTGAAATAATCAGCCACCGCCAGTTGGTTGCTGGTGGAGAGCTTCACGAAGCTGTCGCCATACTCCGTGCCACCAGCGGTGTTTGCGTTGAAAACTCCGTTGCCCACCATGAAATACAAATTATTATTCGCATCCACGCCCATGCCGCCGTCGCCCATCCAGATGCCGCCTTCCCCGGCGTTGGCGCCAGCGCCCGCCGTCGTGCTGTTGGGGGTGGTGTTGAAGACCTGGTTTGTGAGCTGTTGCAGGGTGCCCGCGTCGAATCCCACCACCCAGCCGTGATACGGGTTCGTATCGGCATACCCAGCATACACCACATAGAGAATGCCGTTCACGAGCGTCAGCGCGGACCGTTGCAAATGCTGTTTGTGGGTCAGCGGAACCTTGCCGCCGACGCTGCCGACGCCGGTTCCGTTGACCGACACATTGACCAACACGGGGCTGTTTGCCTGCTCGGTCCCGTTGGTGATGTTCAGCGCATGGATCCGGTGAAAATAAGACGCACCCTCGTGGGTGAACGCATCGACATACAACGTGCCGGTGGCGAGGTCAATCGCCGGCGTGCCGGTGATGCCCACCTCCGGGGTGATGTCCAGATAAGCGCCGCTGTTGTAGCGGGTGCCGAAGTCAGCATTCGGCGTCACGGCGGAGGTTCCCAAGCTCACCTTCCAGAGCAATCCGTTGGTGCCGGCCGTGGTGCTGTCAGCATCGAACGCATAAACGCTGTCATGCTGCGTGGCGATGAAGAGGATGTTATGCGTGCCTTGGCCAGGAATGGCGACATGCGAAACGTAGAGCGGTTGCGCATAGACATGCCCATCCACCGGGTAGGAGAACAGCTTTCCAAACGTCGCCTGGTTCACGTTGGCTGGCGTCAGGATCGTCTCGTTGAGATTCTGCCCGGTGCGCCCGTTGTCGTTGTGGTACGTCAACACATTGACTTGCGCCAACGCGGAGGTGGAAACGAGCAAACCAAAACCAAGCAAGCAGTTTGCGACCAGGGTCGGAATCGGGCCTTTCATTGAGGCCTAAGCTATGCGCCGGGTGAGCTCTTTAGTCAACTTCAATCACCCGCCATCAAACCGGATAAATAAACGTATTCGTCAACTGGTTGGTCCGTGATTTTGAAGGTGTGGATTCCGGAGTCAACCTGGGCGCAACCGGTGTCGGCGTGGCTGGCAACGTAGGCACGACAATCTCAGGCAGGAGCAAAGTTGGCGCCGGCGCATTGGTGGCGGGCGTCTCAACTTGCGTTGCCACCGGCTCGGGCGCAGTGACCGTCTGGGCCACGGGTTCAACCACCACCGCCGGCGCGGGCTCGGCCACGAAGGTCTCCGCCGGTTCCGGAGCCGGGGAGCCCAATATCGGGAGCCGGGGGACCGGGGTGCGCGGAATCGGGTTCACCTGAATGGGGATGCTGGGTATCGGCGTCCGGGCAATCGGCGTCGGCTGGATGGGCGTCGGGGCGATCGGGGTGCGCGGGATGGGCGTGCTCGGGATCGGGTTCCGGATGATGGGCGTCGGCGCGATGGGTGTGGGTTGGGTCCGGGGGATGTCAATTACTTGGCCGCGCCCCGGCCGGTTCATCAACAACACCAGCAGGCAGATCAGAACAACGAACGAATTGGTTTTCATGACGGTCAACTTGGCGGATCAAAACAAACCCACGCCCTGGTTTGCCGCCCCGCCCTGCGGCACACCCCGGAAATTTCGTAAACATCTTGCGAGCCTGCCCGCCGCGTGGAATAGGCGCTTCATCACCATCCAACGTTGTCCGAGCATCCCCCCAAGTAAAGTAAAATTCGCGTCGCTCCCGACCTGGGGATTGGTCCTTGGTCCGTGGAAATCGGTGTGTTGATGGTCGTCCAACCTCACCCACAGCCGTGCCGGGGGCGCTTGGTGCTTGGACATTCTTTCGTCATTTCCAGGCTCGTCATTCGTCATTCAACGCCATGTGCAACTTTTCGTCATAAGCCCTTGCAAAACAGGACGGGGAATTTTGGCCGGATTCGAGGGATTTTTGCTCGCTTCCATAACTCTCGTTGGAGTCGTAATTTATGATGACCCTGGGAAAGTTGCACATGGCGTTCATTCAGGTACCTTGGCACCATGCCAGGGGTGCTTTTAGTCGTTACACCCGTTACACTGTTGCCCTGCAACCACATTCAATGGCTCCAGGTCGTTACATCACCCGTTACAACCAGTTACATAGGTCGTTACAGTCGTAACAAATCGCTTGCTCGGTCTTCCAGCCTCTGACGACTGCGCTTCTCCCACTCACTTACTCCCCGGCGGTCGAGACTACCGACGAGGCGAGCCGCCTCCGCTTCAGGCCCCCAACCACATCGCCGGTTGCGGAACGAAGCCCCTGGTTGCCCGACTCACCGAGGGCTACCCGGGGTAAACCGAACCACCTTCCCCCATCACTCTCGCGCAACGCGCGGCGAGTTCCCGGCGAGCATCTGCAAGCCACGCCAAAGCCTTTTCTGAGCCACCGCGCCTTTAGCCCCGGGCGCTGCTCATCAAGGAGGGTAAACCGCTTGATCCACTGCCAATCCGCCTCCTCCGTCCGGAGGGAATAATGGTGAAAGCGCATCAC
>JAQGOT010000745.1 GCA_028293465.1 Pedosphaera sp.
GCAAGGAATCGCGTGCATGAACAACTCACGGCAGCTCGGCCTGGCGTGGTTGATGTACACACAAGACTCGGATGATCGCGTGCCACCGAACCTGGTGTTGCAGGCCGGTGCGAGCGGAGTGGGAAAGACTTATGTGTCCGGTGTCTTGAACATGGCCAACAGCGCGGACAACACCGATTCGTCCCTGCTCCAACAAAGCCTGTTGACCGCCTATTGTCCGAACCTGGGCGTGTGGCACTGCGCGGGAGACAAATCAGTTTCCACCGGCAACGGTGGACCCACTCCATTCGCTTCCGCCGGCAGTGGTGGAACCGTTCCGCGCGTCCGCAGCATCTCGATGAATTGCTGGCTGTACACCGGGCGGTTGTCGGTATCCCCGGGCTTCCGGGTGATCAAGAAGGTGGCGGACATGTCAAACCCCGGCCCCGCCATGACCTGGTTAATGATGGATGAACGGGAGGACAGCATTGATGACGGCTATTTTGCCGTGGACATGACCGGATATCCGGATAACCCCCGCAACATCGTCTGGGCAAATTATCCGGCCAGTTATCACAACAACTCAGCGGGGATTTCCTTTGGCGATGGGCATGCCGAAACCAAACGCTGGCGCGATCCGCGCACCAGGCCGACGCTTGTGCCCGGGACGAGGATGCCCCTGAACGTCGCCTCGCCCAACAACGAGGATCTGGTCTGGCTGCAGCAACGGACCACCGGGAAGGAATAAGATCCGCCCGATTTGACTGGACGAAGCGAACGACCTGGGCATCCATTGTGCCGCTGGCAGTGTATCCAAATATTTAAGAAGCCGAACCCTACTATATATATGAAATCAAAATTGACCGGACTGGTGGCCGCGCCATTTACTCCCATGCTGGAGGATGGCAGTGTGAACCTTGAGACAATCCCGCAGCAGGCGCGCGCGCTTGCCGCCGCCGGCGTGAGCGGGGCCTTTATCTGCGGCACCACGGGTGAAGGGTTTTCCCTCACCACCGACGAACGCATGCGGGTGGCGGAAGCCTGGCTGGCGGGGCTGCCCAAATCATTGCGGGTGATTGTGCACGTGGGCCACAACTGCATGGAAGAAAGCCGCCGGCTGGCGGCGCATGCGGAGCAGACCGGCGCTCATGCGATTGCCACGATCGGCCCGAATTTCTTCCGGCCGGCGAGCGTGGAACAATTGGTGAGTTATTGTGCGCAGGTGGCCGAGGCGGCACCGAGCCTGCCGTTTTATTTTTATCACATGCCGGCCATGACGGGGGTGAATTTCCCGATGATTGATTTTCTTAAGATCGCGAGCCGGCGCATTCCCAACCTGGCGGGAATCAAGTTTACGCACGAGAACCTGATGGATTACACCCAATGCTTGCAGTTTGAGCAGGGGCGGTTCGACATTCTGTTCGGCCGTGATGAGATTCTGCTGGGGGCGCTGGCCCTGGGTGCCACCGGCGCCGTGGGCAGCACTTACAATTACATGGCGCCGATTTACCAGCAATTGCTGACCGCCTTCAAACTGGGCGACCTGGAAACCGCGCGACGCCAGCAGTTGAAGGCCATTGATATCATCGCGGTGATGATCCGCCACGGCGGATTGCCGGCGGCCAAGGCGATGATGAATTTGGTTGGCATCGATTGCGGCCCGGTGCGTTCGCCCTTGCGCACCCTCTCCGCCGAGGAGCAGGATGCCCTGTTCCAGGATTTGGAAACTGTCGGCTTCGCGCACTCATCGGCCCGCCTGCCTCGTTCACCACAACCGGTCGCTCGGTGAACAGGGCATCCCTGTCCAGGTGCTATCACGGCCTGGATTCTGCTGGAGCGTCACCAGACCGGTAGGAAGTGCCCATGGCGAGCGGCGCTGGGCATCGATTCAGTCCGCCGGCCCCGGGTTTTGGGGCCGCGCGGCAAAGGATCGGAGCAGCTTGTTCACCCGAATTACCAGCTCACGCGGGCTGAAGGGCTTGGTCATGTAGTCTTGTGCGCCGGTCTCCAAGCCGATGATGCGGGAGAGTTCGGTGGACCAGGCGGTGAGCATGATGATGGGAATCCGCGCGGTGGCGGGGAGGCGGTGGAGGATTTCGCAGACGGCCAGGCCGTCCAATTCCGGCAGCATCAAGTCCAGCACGATCAAATCCGGGAGGGCATCGCGGGCTTGGTCGAGCGCTTCGACGCCATTGCTGGCGGTGATGACCTCGAAACCTTCCGCTTTTAAATTGAAGGCGACGAGCTCGACCAAATCCGGCTCGTCGTCCACAACCAAAATTTTTTGTGTCATCGCATTTGGTTAGCATGGCCAGATGCGCACTACAATGGCGGTAACGTTACAGTTTGGTGACAAAGGTGCATTTTGGCTGTGTTTGGGGTTCCCTGCAGGGCGGACACATCTAAACCGCCTATTCCGCAGGATTTCTGCCACGTCAGGGTTGCCCGGATTCAGCGGTTCACGCCGCGAGCTTGGCCCAGAAGCGAAGTGAGTGAGAGAGCGGCCGCTCAGGCGGCTTGACTCCGCGTGCATTCATGGTTCCTGAGAAAGCATCGGGTCAAGCCAAAGGCCCCAATTGCCGCTGTTCCGCTTTTCCGCCTTCTCAACGATCAGTTCCAACGTTTTCGCACCTGTAACGTTAACGTCGTAGCTGGCTTTGGCTGATTCGCGAATGCTGGGGGAGCGAAACACCTCTTTGCCATCGGTTTTGATGACAAAAACAACTGAGCCGTAGGGCTGAAAAGCCGTGTGCAGGCCGGCTTCGCCGCGCAACTTCTTCCATTTGCCGCCCAGATCGTAAACGTACCGGGACGGTGCGTGCGCGTAAAGGCCGGTGGCATAGATTTTCCCAGAATCCAACCAGGGCGATTCAATCTCCTCGCTCAGCGGTATGCGGTTGGCCGCAGGCTTGAGCCAACCCACCTCGGCAACTTGCGGGCGAGCATCGCCCAACGGGAGTTTGGTGACTTGGGGCGGCACGTCGACCGGGGTTGGCTTCGGTTCATTTTGCAATGTCGACACCAGCTTTCGGGCGATGGTTTTTGCCAGTTCCGGGGCGCTGCTTTTTTCGATGCTGAGCAACTCCGAGCGTGCGGCGTCCAGTTCCCCATGAATTACAGCCTTGCTCAATGGATGCAAAGCGTTCGCGACCTCCCATTGTTCCAAATCCAACGTCCTCTCCGGCGTCACCCGAAAGGGAGCATGGCTCTCCGAAACAGCGCCGTTCACATGACAGTATTCGATGCGCAGTTCCCCATTGGAACACGGTGCCAGATCGCTTACCTCGATGGCAAAACGGCCTTCCGCATCCGGCACGGCTGTGGCTGTGGGAGCGCGGTACTCCCCATGGTGCAGCGAATTAAGGTAGGGCGAATTAAAGTAGGCGATCACTCCACAAACCGGCGGTGTCCCCTTCACGGTGCCTTCCACCCGCAGCGCCGCGTGCCGTTTGGCAAGATCGCGGCGTGACACATTGGTCGAAAGCTGAAACTCGATGGTATCGAGCCGTGGTGCGAGCGCCAGGTCCCGGTCTGACTTGCTGAAAAGCGGGCGGGCGGCGAGCTTCATGGCGCTGGCCATCGTGAGGAAGGTTCCCCGCCCCCCGTCCCGTCGCTCCTCACGATAGGTATGGTTGCCGGCCCCCATCAGCGATGTGCCCCGCGGCTTTTCATCCCAGCGTTCGCCGCAGTGTGGCAGCGAGAGAGCGTGGCCCAGTTCGTGGGCAATGCCACCGATGAAGATGGTGTTGAATTTTCCCAGCGACATTTTGCCGTATTCGTCGTCATCCAGGATCGGCGCTTTTTTAGGGATGTCATCCAGGTTTTGAATGGCTGAATCCACTGCGAAGCACAAGCCACTCGTCTGGCTCAACGTGCCGCCAAAAGACATTCCATAATAGGGCGAATGGTGGCTGAAGGTCCCGGCCTTCTCGTCCCACGTCCCCAGATTGCAGAAAATCAAGACCGTCTCGCGCTCAAATGAAATTCCGGCGGCTTCGAGCGCCGGACTGCATTCGCGGGAAATTTTTTCACCGTCGGGCTTGTTATAGCTGCTTTCAGTTTCTTTGCCTTTCACGAGGTGGATGATGAGTTTGCCCTCCGCATCCCGCGCGAGGTTGAAAGTCTCCGGCCCGAAACCCGCCCGTTCCATGCCGTCACGGTAGAACGCCCGGATATCCTCCATGATCGCCTCCAAACGCTCACGATAACGCGGCTCCGGCTCACGGTCGGAAGGGGTGAAGTAAACGAGGTGCAATTTCTTGGGCGGGGTGGCCGGGCGAGTCCCGTGGTAAGCGTCCAAAAGCTTCAGGACCAGGGGGGCTTGCTGCGATTCGGGAATGGGATCAACCGCGTGCAGAGCCGGAGCCGCACAGGCCAGGAAAAAAGCGATGAGAACTGGAGAAATGTGTCGCATGGTTTATACGACACTGGGTTTAGCGTAAATCCTGAGGGAAGTAAAAACCCCTGTCGAACGGCGCTTGAATTCCGCTTGCGCATCGATTTCAAAACCATCTCCGCTTTGGGACCTGCAATTCGAACGGCGGCGTCCCT
>JAQGOT010000754.1 GCA_028293465.1 Pedosphaera sp.
CTGATGCGCCGACTCTTTGGGGTGGGCACGCCCAAACAGTGCGCAGCGATGGGCCGGGGCGCCTTGGGCGCGTTTTGGTACCGTTTGGTCATCGGATTATTGGCCTTGATGGCCAATCTCATGAGAACCAAAGAGCCAGAGGAAGAAAATTATCCCACTTGCCTGCTTTGCTCACTGAAGCTCGCCGCGTGAGGGGTGAATGGCAAAACGCGATAGTTCAACAGGCTGCTAGGTAAAAGCCCCATTTGTATTTCCGTGGTGTCGGGTGATGTTTTTTTCAGGAGACTACCATGAAAAGAACCAGTCAAAGTCGGGCAAAAAGAGGTGCCCAATCTCAACGAGCCAGGCGCGATACAGGAGTGCCGGGGGGCGGACGTGGACGAAAGGATGTTGTTCGAGGATCGAGGGTTTATCCCATCTCCGGTCCTTGGCCGAAGGGCGAGGCGGAGATCCGCACCGAAGCGGCGTGGGGCCAAGGCGCGCGCGGGGCCGCCGGTTATGAAGACAGCGGTCGCTCGGAACTGAGCCCGCTTCCCAAACCGGGACGCGGAGCGCGCGCGGGCGCGCGAGCCGGAGCAGGGCAACGCCGAACTGCTACGGGGCGCAGCACCGCCGGACAGGAGATTCCGCGAAGCCGATGGGTCAGATTTTTCGACGCTTTCAGCAAGGATCATGACGGCTGGCCCACCAGCGTTGAGGTCACCCCCAAAGGCAAAGGCAAGCAGGTGGAAGCGCGCAAGCTTCCCTTACAGGGCGTCACCGTGGATTTGAAACCACAGGACAAGGACACGACCTCGATCATATTGGACATGCAACCCAACGTGCACTTGACGCACACCGTTCCTGAGACCATCCAGGTCATTTTCCGGGAGGATCAGCAGGAGTTGGAAATTGCCTCGTCCAGCGGAGACAAAGCGGTCATCCATTTCCAGCGCCCCGGTCGGAGATGAAGAAGGATCGAAACGAGCGCAGCCTGGGCTGAATTTCATGGAGGCATCCTTTTCCAAATAACGCAGAAAAATGCCCCCCACCGAAACTCAGCCACCCCACGACCTCCATTGGGAGGGCATTCGCAGGGAATCAACCAACAAGGACGAGCAGCGAATCCTGTTCCAGACGGATCGGGGCGAAATCGTCGCTCGGTTTCATCCCGTCCCCCGGGGTGAAGCGATTGCCGGAGCCGCGGTCTGGGTCGGCGGCGCGGGCGGCGGACTCGATGGCCCGGCCCGCGGTCTTTATCCGGAAGCGTGCCGGAGGCTGCAACACCAGGGCGTGGCTGGACTGCGTTTGGATTACCGATTCCCCGGTAATTTGAAGGAATGTGTGCTGGATACGCTTCTCGGCGTGGAGTTTTTGTCCCGTGAAGGCATCAATGAAGTGGCCTTGGTCGGTCACAGCTTCGGCGGCGCGGTGGTCATCAGTGCGGGCGCACTTTCAGACCATGTGGAAGCCGTGGTCCCCATGTCCACCCAAACTTATGGCGCGGAGGCGGCACCGCAAATCGCACCCCGTCCGCTGCTCCTCATCCACGGAACGAAAGACGAAGTCCTGCCTGACTCGTGTTCACGGCGCGTTTTCGAGGAGGCGCGTGAGCCCAAGAAATTAATGCTCTACCGCGGTGCCCGTCACGGCCTGGATGAAGTCCGCGAAGAAGTTCTGGACCTCTTGGTGACCTGGATTCCCAAACATCTGAAACAGTTCCCTGGCAACCTCGTCTAGTTCGAGTTGCCCCTGCGCCGGACAACTAATTCGGAACAGCGGCGACACGCCTCTTCCCAAGCCCCGCTCGTCTGCGAGTCCGGAACGAATTCGCGCAGGTCGGACGATGCGCGCACAATGGCACGCAAATCTGCCAATTCATTGATCTCTCCCGCTGCCCTGGCCTGCACCAGCACATTCCCAAGGACGGTGGCCTCGATCGGCCCGGCCAGAACCGGGCGGTTGCAGGCGTCGGCGGTGAATTGATTTAACAGGTTGTTTTGCGAGCCGCCGCCGACCACATGAATCACTTCGATTTTTTGGCCGGTGAGTTCTTCCAGCGAGCCGATTACTGCTTGATACTTCAGCGCCAGACTTTCCAACGCGCAACGAACCAGCGCGCCTTCAGTTTCCGGCACCGGTTGTCCGGTTTCGCGGCAGTAATTCTGAATGGCTGCCGGCATGTCCGGCGGATTCAAGAACCGCTCGTCATTCGGATTCACTAAAGAACGCAGTGCAGGTGCTTCCGCAGCCACCAGCACCAACTCGGCATAGTCCCAACTGTGACCACGGGTTTCAAAGGCCCGCTTACACTGCTGCACCAGCCAGAGCCCCATGATGTTCTTCAGCAGGCGAAAAGTGGAATCAACGCCGCCCTCGTTGGTCATGTTCAATTCGAGGGCGCGCGGAGACAGCAACGCTTCCTTGACTTCCACCCCCAGCAATGACCAGGTGCCGGAGCTGAGATACGCCCAGTTCGCCTTGCCAGTGCAGACTGTCGGCACGGCAGCCACTGCGGAGCCGGTATCATGCTCGGCGGGTGCAATGACCTGGACCGTCCCCAACCCGGTCCGATCCGCCAACGATTGACGTAAAGAACCGATCCGGGTTCCGGGCGTGACGATCTCCGGAAAAATCCTGGCGGGCAAATCGAACCTGCCCAGCAGTTCAAAAGCCCAATCGCGTTTCGCGGGGTTGAAACATTGGGTGGTGGCGGCGATGCTGAGCTCGCTCACCCGGGCGCCGGACAAGCACCAGTTCAGATAATCGGGAATGGTGAGTAAAGTCTCCGCCGCCAACAGTTCCGGGCTGTTCTGCTGCAGGGCCAACAATTGGTACAGCGTATTGATTTCCATGAACTGGACACCGGTGGCGGCAAAAATTTTCGAGCGCGGAACCCGCCGGCAAGCCTGCTCCACCATGCCACGCGTGCGGGGATCGCGATAGTTGTAGGGCTGACCAAGCAATTCACCGCTTTTGGAAAGCAGGGCGAAATCAACGCCCCAGGCATCCACCCCCACCGACACGACAGCGTTGCCGAACCGGCGGCCGGCCTGGGCCAGCCCGGTCTGAATTTCGTTCCAAAGGCGCAGGATGTCCCAGCGCAAAGTGTCCGCGATTGCCACCGGGCCGTTCGGAAAGCGGTGCAGTTCCTCCAGGCGCATGCGCCGCCCATCCCAGCAACCCGCGATCACGCGACCGCTCTCAGCCCCCAGATCCACTCCCAGATAAACTAGTTCCGTCATAATCTATTTGCCGGTCATAGACAGAGGATGGTCAGCTTCTTTGGCCCATGCGCCCCCAGCACGAGAATTCGCTCGATATCGCCGGTACGACTGGGGCCGGTGATCAAGGAGGCGAAGCTGGGGTAGTTGGGGGAATATTTGGTTTTCACCAACTCGAATGCCGCGGGCAGATCGGGGAGCAACTGCTCCCGACGCGCCAGCACGACATGATGCGGCGGCAACACGGACAGGGCGCGCCCGCCCGCGCTGCGGCTGGTTACCAGCACGCTCCCGGTCTGGGCAATCAACGCATCGCATTCCGTCAGGCCGGCATCGCACTTCTCCAGTTCATGCACATCATAGGAGCCATCGGTGCGACACACGGGCAGCGCCAGCGTTTCACACGCGGGCTGGGTCAAACTTCCGCTATGACTGCCGATGCGCTGCCAGCCTTCGATGTCGCGTAATTCAACCAGAAGCTTGGCGAGCTCTTCACGCGTGTTGAGCAGATAAAAATCCGTCTTGAGTTCGGCGGAGTTGGCGCGAAAAAGGGCGATGCGTTCCTCAAAGCTGTCGCCGACAACGGGCAGCCATTGGCGGGCGCTGCCCGGCCCGGGAGAAACTGCGGGTTCGTGGTGTCCGGGGCCGCCGCCGTGCGCTCCGGGCTTCCCCGCAGTGAGGGTCAACGCCTCGCGGATGCGGGCGAGAATGGCTTCTCGCTCGTTCATGCGCGTGTCCTCCACCAATCCTTGAAGCTTTGGTCCGGGACGGTCGGCAGGTCACGCGTCTGTGTCCAAGCATACGCGGGATCGAGCCGGGAGCCTTTGACCAGCTTATGCAGAGGCTGAAAGAGACGCGCCATTTTTTTGACAATAGCGTAAAGTCTTGGCCGGTTCATAACCACTGCGGCGAGTTTGAACGTCAACTTCTCAGTCCGGGAAGGCTTTTGTCGCGCGCTGTTGCGACGGTTCTGCAACAGATGATGATGCAAATCGATTTTTACCGGACAGGTTTCGGTGCAGGCACCGCACAGGGAGGAGGCATAGGAAAGATGCTTCCAGTCTTGCAGACCGCGCAGGTGCGGCGTGATGACGGACCCGATCGGACCGGAATAGGTGGTGGCGTAAGTGTGCCCACCGATATTGCGATAAATGGGGCAGACATTCAGGCAGGCACCGCAACGGATGCAGTGCAGCGCGTCGCGTTGCTCGGGATCGGCGAGCAACTGGGTGCGGCGATTGTCGAGCAGCACCACATGATATTGTTCCGGGCCGTCCGACTCGCCGGGCTGGCGCGGACCGCCATACAATGAGTTATAACAGGTCAGCGCCTGACCCGCGCCGGCGGTGGCGAGCATTGGCAGGAACAACGCGAGGTCTTCCAGCCGCGGAAGTATTTTTTCAATGCCGAGCAACGTGATCATCACCTTGGGCAAGGCCGCCGTCAGCCGGGCGTTGCCTTCATTTTCGGTGATGGAAATCATGCCGGTCTCGGCGATCGCAAAATTTGCCCCGGTGATACCGACATCGGCGGTGATATATTTTTGCCGGAGCGCGCGGCGGGCAATCATCGTCAGTTCTTCGGGACTTTCGGTCGGCGCGCTGCCCAATTCGCGGGCAAACAATTCGCTGATCTCGCCGCGGGTCAGATGCATCGCCGGAAACACGATATGATACGGGGCTTCCTTGCGAAGCTGGACGATGTATTCACCCAGGTCCGATTCCACCACTTCGAAACCGGCATGTTCCAGCGCGTCGTTCAGATGAATTTCCTCGGCCGTCATGGCCTTGGACTTGATGATGGAACGCGCCTTGGAATCGCGCACGATGCCAAGGATGATATCACGCGCGGTTTCTGCAGTGCTCGCCCAGTGCACGACCGTCCCCCGCGCTTCGAGGCGCCGGGCAAAATCCGTCAGGTGCTGGTCAAGGTGGTTGATCGCCTCCCATTTGGTTTCCGCAGCCGCCTGCCGGGCGGCCGGCCAGTTCTGAAAGGCGGCCTTTTTCTCGTCCCGCTTGACCTCGTATTTACCAAGTGCGGTCTGGATGAGCTGACGATGGCGCAGTTCCTGGGTGACGTGCCGGGACTGGGTTATGAATTCTCGGACGAAGCTTTTCATGATTGCGCCAGAATCTCAGCGAGATGGATCGTCTTCACCGGGTTCTTCTGCCGGTCGAGCAAACCCTGGACCTGCATCAGGCAGCTTGAATCGTTGGAAACAATATACTCCGCGCCCGTGGCGAAGGCCGAAGCGCATTTCACCTCGCCCATGGCGGTGGAAATCATGGGGAATTTCGCCGCAAAGGTGCCGCCGAACCCGCAGCACGTTTCGGCATCCTTCATTTCAATCAATTCCAACTCGCGCACTTTCGCCAAGAGGGCGCGCGCAGGCTTCTTGTTGCCCAACTCGCGCAACCCGTGGCAGCCGTCGTGAAAGGTGACCTTCGCCGGAAAACGCGCGCCCAGGTCGGTAACCCCCAGGCGATTTGCCAAGAAATCGGAAAACTCATAACACTTTGACGCCAGATTTTTTGCGTTCTGCGCCTGCGGTGTTTGAGCGAACAGATCGGGGTAAAAAACCTTCAACATTGCGCCGCATGAACCCGAGGCAATCACCACCGCCTCGGCATCCTTTAGCCGGTCCAAAACCTTCGTCGCAACGGTCCGGGATTCATCCCAGTAACCGGAATTAAAAGCTGGCTGGCCACAGCAAACCAGTTCTTCCGGGTAGTTAATCTTATGCCCAAGCCGCTCCAAGATGTGCACCATGCTGATGCCGACCTTGGGATACATCATATCCACGAAGCAAGGGATGAACAAAGTAATGGTCATGTAATAACTCGCGGCGCTCATCAAAGCAGCCCCTCAGAGATTGCATCAGCCTACCAAGCCTCAAATGCCCTCGGCAAGATTTACCGGTCAGGCACACCCGCTGGCGCATCACGCGAAACCGTAGCGGGACTAATCCTAACCTTTTAGTGAAGTTTTGAGGTGACGAATTCCCCTATTCACAAGCACCATTTTCATTTAGGTTCCGTGCGAATATGGTGAAGATTGTGCTGGCAACGCTGAATGCGAAGTATATCCATGCGGCTTTTGGGCTGAGATACTTGCTGGCCAATCTGGGCGATTTGCGCGACGAGGCGGCGTTGCTGGAATTCGACATCAACCAACGGCCGATCGAAATCGTCGAACAGCTCCTCGCTTCGAATCCCAACATCATCGGTCTCGGTGTCTATATTTGGAATGTGACGCCAACGAGCGAGGTAATTTCGGCTTTGAAGCGACTGCGCCCGGACATCACAATCATTGTAGGCGGGCCGGAGGTGAGTTACGAGGTCGATCGGCAACCGATTGTGCAGCAGGCGGATTATGTCATCACCGGTGAAGCCGACCTGAAGTTCGCCGAGGTTTGTCGCACGCTCCTGGCGGGAGAAAAGCCGGCTTTCAAGGTGATTCCGGCCGAGGTTCCCGACCTAAGTCAACTGACCCTCCCCTACCCGCTCTACGATGACCGGGATGTGGCGCACCGGATCATCTACGTCGAAGCGTCGCGCGGTTGCCCGTTCACCTGCGAGTTTTGCCTCTCCTCGTTGGACATTCCGGTGCGGCAGTTTCCGTTGCCGCCGTTGTTGGAAAACCTTGCTGAACTGCTCCGGCGCGGCGTCCGTCAATTCAAGTTCGTGGACCGAACCTTCAACCTGAATCTCGCCACCAGCAAAGCCTTGCTGCAATTCTTTCTGGACCGATACGAGCCCGGCCTGTTCGTTCACTTTGAAATGATTCCGGACCGACTGCCGGAAGCTCTTCGCGAAATTATCGGTCGTTTTCCGCCGGGAGCGTTGCAATTTGAAGTCGGCATCCAGACCTTCAATCCCCAAGTCGCACAACTGATCAGCCGGCGACAGGATTATGCCCGGTTGGCGGATAACTTTCAGTTTCTTCGGGAGCACACGGGCGTCCATGTTCACGCGGATTTGATTGTCGGCTTGCCCGGAGAATCAGTGGAAAGTTTCGGGATCGGATTCGACCGGTTGATCGCGTTGCGTCCGCAGGAGATTCAGGTTGGAATCCTGAAGCGTTTGCGCGGCACGCCGATTGTTCGGCACGATATCGAATGGCAGATGATTTACGGCGAGCATCCGCCTTACGAAATTCTGCAAAACAAACTGATCGATTTTGCAGCCCTGCAGCGGATGCGCCGGTTTGCACGCTTTTGGGATTTGATCGGCAACAGCGGGAATTTCATCAACACCACGCCGTTGATCTGGAGCGACACCCTTTCGCCGTTCACCGAGTTTATGCGATTGTGCGATTGGCTTTATGAGCGATTGGGGCGCAAGCATGGCATCCCTCTGTCGCAACTAGGGGAAGTGCTCTTCCAATTCCTGACTGAAGCAAAGAAATTGGCACCCGCCACCGTGGCCACCGCGCTCTGGGAGGATTACCAGCGTGGCGGACGCAGCGACCAGCCGCTTTTTCTGCGCCCCTATCTACCGGCCGCCGTTGTCACTCGGCGCGAAAAATCGCACTCGTCGGTTCCCAAACGCCAGGAACGTCACCTCGCGGCCGGGTAGGAAAACGCCCCGGCAGCATCCCCAAAAATACTCGCGAGGACCCTCTGGCCGGCTTCAAGGAAATGCAATCCGGAAGAACCGTTTGGGGACGGCCGGATTTACCGCTACCGACCAGACCAGCACGCCGTTGGAATCAGCCGTATTCGTGACAACACTCGACCACACCCCAAGGTCATCTGACGTTTGGAAAACGTAACCGTGCAACGGCGTTCCCTGCACCGAAAGCTGAAGCTGGTTCCCTGCGGCTGGTTTAACGGAAGTGAATTGGGGCGCTGGCAAGTTCGTGTACGTAGCCGTCACCACCGCGTTGCTACCTGGCACGATGAACGCTGTTGTGATCGAGGAAGGATTGCCGATGCCCAAGCCGTCCCATTGAGCGAAAGCCTGACCTGATGGCGGCGGATTCGCCGTCAAGCTGAGGATGGATCCTGCTCCGTAAGCGCCGCTACCGGTGCCCTGATTGACCGTGAGTTGATAGGTGCTGGCACCATTGGTTTTCCAATAGCGCAACAACTGGCGAAGCGCGAACGGTGCATTGGTCGGCGCGGGACGTCCAACCTGGTCCTTGTCATTGATGCCATGGCAATTGGCGCAGGTACGGATTTCGCCCGGCCGAAACGTGAGCCAGTAACGCTCCTTCACAATACTCAGGTTGTTGTTGGTGCCGGTGAGTTGCCAGGTGACGGACCGGCCAGCCGGGACGATCGTCGCCTGCGACCCGTCGGACATCAGCTCCGCGCCGCCTACCGGCGCGCTCGGCCGGCTGCTCGGGGGATTGAAACTCGCCGTATCATGCATCGGTGTCGCGAGCACGCGTCGGCCGGGTTGAACATTCGTCGTGCCGAAGGTGTAGCCCCGCAGATAATCTGCCTGGAGATACTGAAGGTGCGTGATGTCGTAGTTTGCATGACTGCCCGCGACAATCGTATTCGTTCCGCCCGGCACCTGGAGGTTAAAGGGCTGCTGTTTGTCCCCGGCATCCCGGGCCGTCACGTTGCGGCTCACCAATAGAGCGAGGCCGCGCGCCTTCAGGTCAGATTGGAACGTGGGCAGATCCACATTCTCCTCCGTGAAAACCTGGGCCTCGATGCTTGCCACGCCGGGATTCCAAGGTTGTGGCACGGTGTTCGAGCGGACTTCCACCGGTTGCAATTCCCAGAGCGGGCTGTTGTTGGTCACCAGTGTTGTGCCATCCCAATAGATTGCGGAACCGGCAATGCCACCGGTAAGAAATTTATTCGTCGTCCACGTGGTGCCGTTGTTCGTCAAGCTCATCAACCGGAAATGATAAAGTGGGCTGATCAAACTGGCCGTGCCCACATTGGTATCATAGGTCGTCGCGGGAGTGTAGGCCGCCACGAGCGCACCGTCGGACATCGGCAACGGATTGCGGTACACCCCAAGGGCCACCGCCAGACTACTGATCTTCGGAGTGATGTAGGAGACTACCATTCCGGTTGGATTCTGGCTCAAGCCGCCGGTCAACGTGATGATCTGCCCCGCGGAATGGGTGCCTCCGATGGGGCTGAAGTCCGGCGCATCCACGCCGAAATAAGTGCCCGCATGCACCGGGTCTTCCGTGATTTGCAGGAAGTTGTCCAAATAATTTGTATTGGCGCTGACGATGCCGGCGGCCGCACGCGCGGCGGCGGTGGAGTTGGTCAACGCGACGAGGTCCGAATTGGTCCGGAACGAGGTGGGGATGGCCTTCATCAATTCCTGCCGGCCAACGTGATTCAACAACTCCTCATTACCGCCATCCTGGGAAAGCATCCACGGGAAGAACTGGTTGAAGGTGTTGCCGTTCACTCCCAGCGCGTTCAGCGCGTTCGTGTCGAAATTACGCGGCTCGGGAAAAGACTCCACGAAGTTCGTTTGAATGAGCGCGTTCGGCGCTTCCGTGGAGAAGTTGAAAGAACCGTTGGTCGCGCGCCCC
>JAQGOT010000124.1 GCA_028293465.1 Pedosphaera sp.
CAAGTGTCACACCGGCCCCGCGCCCGCCGCCGCCATCCCGGAACTTTCCATGGACGCTCCCGCCTTCGAGGGCATCGGCGCGCGTCGCAATTACGATTGGATGGCCCGCTGGATTCACGATCCGAAAGCGTTGCGGCCCACGGCGCACATGCCCAAGGTCCTGCACGGTCCCAAGGCAAAAGTGGATGCCGAAACCATCGCCGCCTACCTCGCCTCCCTGAAGTCGGACACCGCCAAGCCCGAGACGGCGGAACCCTCGAGCGATTTGGCCGGCTCCGGCAAGGCGTTGTTCGAATCCCTGCACTGCGCCGCCTGCCATAACGCTCCCGATGCCACGGAAACGGACGCGACCAAAATTTTCCTGAAACAAGTCCGCGAGAAATTCGCACCGGGAGCGTTGGTGGCCTTTCTCCAAAAGCCCGATGCGCATTACGCATGGATCCGCATGCCGAATTTTAAACTGGCCCATGACGAGGCGGCCCAACTGGCGGCGTATCTGTTGTCCACGGCGGATAAACCCAAGGAAACCGCCGCCGCCACCGATGCCGCAGTGATTGATCACGGAAAAAAGTTGGTCCAAACCTCGGGTTGCCTGAATTGCCACACCCTCAAGCTCGACGATCAATTCACCACCAAAGCACTCGCCGATTTGCTCCCCGCCAAGTGGCAGCAAGGTTGCCTCGCCGCCACGCCGGATGATGCCGGCAAAGCGCCGCAGTTTACTTTCACCGCCGACGAACGCGCCGCGTTGCAGGCATTCGGCACCACCGATCGTTCCTCGCTCACGCGGCATGTTCCCACTGAGTTCGCGGATCGCCAGACCCGCTTGCTGAACTGCCGCGAATGTCACGGCAAATTCGAGGGCTTCCCGGTCTTCGACATCCTGGGCGGCAAATTGAAACCGGAATGGTCCAAGTCCTTCATCAGCGGCGAGATCACCAACAAACCTCGCCCGTGGCTTGAAGCCCGCATGCCCGCCTTCAGCCAGCGCGCCGAAGGCATTGCGCACGGCTTGGCGATGCTGCACGGGCATCCATCGCAGACCCCGGCCGAGCCGGCCATCGATATGGAAAAAGCGAAGGTCGGCCAGAAATTGGTTTCCATGGTGGGCGGTTTCTCCTGCGTCTCCTGCCATTCCGTGGGCGACTTCGGCGCGACGCAAGTCTTCGAAAGTGCCGGCATCAACCTCGCCCTGACCGGCTCGCGCGTGCTGAAGCCGTTCATGCAGCGCTGGGTCCGCAATCCGCAGTTGATGGATTCCGCCACCAAAATGCCGGTATATTTTGAGGAAGGGAGCAAGAGCCCGCTCGGCGACGTTTACGCCGGAGACGTCGATCAACAGATCAACGCGATTTGGGAATACATCCGCCTGGGCGACAAGATGCCTCCGCCGCCGGTTCCCTGAGGCTGCAGTTCCAGCAATTGCAACGCTTGACCAAGTCTGCCGCTCAACGTAAAACGACACTCTCTATGAAATCCACTTTTCCCCTTGTTGTCATCGTCCTTGGTGCCGCCCTCACGCTCGGTGGTTCGGGTTGCAGCACGACCGGGCGGCACGCCGCCAAGCCGCCGGCATTGAACCAACTCACCGTGCAGGAAGCCAACGCCGGCTGGAAATTGCTCTTCGACGGCCAGTCGCTCAACGGTTGGCGCAGCTACAAGAAAACCAACGCCCCGAGCCACGGCTGGGAAATCAAGGACGGCATCCTCAAGTGCGTGGAGGGCGGTCATGGCGGCGACATGATCACCATCGGGCAGTTCAACGATTTCGATTTGCAATGGGATTGGAGCGAACCCGCCAAGGCGAACAACGGCATTAAGTATCTGGTCACCGAAGAGCGGCCCAACGCCCCCGGGCCGGAATACCAGATGATTGACGACGCGATCGTGACCAACAATCCCAAGGAAAGCACCGCCGCTTTTTACGCTGTGCTGCCGCCTTCCTCCGACAAGATGCTGAAGCCCTTCGGCGAATGGAACCATTCCCGCATCCTGGTTCAAGGCAACCATGTGGAGCATTGGCTCAACGGTAAGCAAGTGTTGACGTACGAGTTGGGCAGCCCCGAAGTCCGTGCCGCCGTCGCCGCCAGCAAATTCAAAAACGCCCCCGGCTTCGGCGAGAAGATCAAAGGCCACATCCTCCTCACCGAACATCACGACGAAGCCTCCTACCGAAACATCAAGATCCTGGAACTCCCCGCGAAATAACCGCCATCCGAGCGCCAACTCCGGCTTGAGATTTTTTGCCGCGAAGCTATCCTTGCTCCATGCCGATTTACGAGTTTCATTGCGAGAAGTGCAAAAAAGACAGCGAGATTCTGGTGCGCTCCAGCAACTGGGAAGGAACGCCCTGTCCGCTTTGTGGTTCCACCAAACTGTCCAAGAAGCTCTCCGTGTTCGCTTCCAGCGCCAGCGGCGCGGGTTCCGAGGCTTCCTGCAGTAGGGTGCCGAGTTCCTGCGGTCGCTGCGGCACCGGCAAGCCGCATTCGCACTAAGGCCTCGTACAGAAATAAGCTGATACGAGATGCGCTGGCATCCGGGCGTCAGCCAAGGCGCGACGAGGGAGCATATCCAAGGTGATCTGCGACCGAGGAGCAACGCCGGCTGGCGCCCGGAGGACCAGCAAATCGGGTCAGGTTATTTCTGTACGCGGCCTAAGCGGCAGCTTCCAAGCGCGACTACTTGCGACAAAGATCCGCGGCCGTGACTTTGCCCAGGTCCGTCACCGCCCAATCCGGGTTGTGCTTCCGCAGTTCCGCCAGGGGCGAACCACCCGTCGCCACCGCCAGCACCTTCGCACCAATCGCCCGCCCACAGCGGATATCCAGCGGTGTGTCGCCAATCACCACGATCTGCTCCCCGCGCAAGGGTTCCTTCAACAGCCGTCCGCCCCGCTCCCGCGCCACCGCCGCAATTTGGTCGCGGTCCTCATGATCATCGGCGAAGGCACCGGTCTCAAACGACTCCCAAAGATCGAAACGGCGTAATTTGATTTCCGCGCCCAACCGGATGTTGCCGGTCAGCAGCCCGAGGGCGGGCCGCTTGGGCAGGTTGCGCAGTTCATGAATGAGGCGCCAAACTCCCGGGCAGATTTCGCCGCCCGTTTGTGAAAGGTGATGATCCAGCCAATGAACGTAACAATCGAAGAAGAGCCGGAAATTCTCCTGGGTGGGCTCGACCTTGTGTTTGAGAAAAAACTGCCGGGCCAACCCCGTGTCCGTGCGTCCGGAAAAGCTGACCCAGTCCGTGTCGCCGGGCACGTTGAATTGCATCGCCAGCGCCCGGCCAAACGCCTTGATCCCCGCGCCATCGGTGTGAATCAAAGTCCCGTCAATATCAAATAAAACCAGCCTGATCATTGCTGAAACAGGATAATCAGCCCGCCTCGCCCGCGCAACGGAAACCGGGCGCGCGATAACTTTCACGGCCCGGTTCCATGCCTTTTGCGCGAACGCAACCGGCCTCTTTACTTAATCCCCACCACCATTGAGTCAGGTCCGATGAGATGCTCGACGCGCGTTTCACGGAACCCTGCCTCCTGCATC
Organism: Pedosphaera sp.; assembly: GCA_028293465.1. GTDB lineage: Bacteria > Verrucomicrobiota > Verrucomicrobiia > Limisphaerales > Pedosphaeraceae > JAQGOT01. Next base: position 3,546 of record JAQGOT010000124.1, read on the forward strand.
CACGTGCAGCAATCAGCACCGGTGTAATCAAAGCCGCCCGGCGTTTCGATGAGCATGTTCAAGCTCATGAACAGGCCGAAAGCGTTCTCAGAACGGTTATCATCGATGATCGCATCGTACACCACCACCGCCCCGCCGGGGTTAAGCGCCTGATGCGCCTTGGCGAGCAGCATCCGCTTCTCCTGCAAATTCCAATCGTGCAGGATGTGGCCCATGACAATCACGTCGGTCTTGGGCAGGGCATCCTTGAAGAAATCGCCCGGCTCAAAATGCAGGCGGTCGGCCAATCCGTTGGAACGCACATAGCGGTCAAAGATGGGGCGCACGCAGGCCAGATCATAACCGAGGCCCGAGAGGTGACCATGCTTCAACGCCAC
>JAQGOT010000146.1 GCA_028293465.1 Pedosphaera sp.
ACTCTTTAGCATAATAATGTGTCCAACTGATCTTGCGGGAACTGATGCGTCGATCAGAGTGGGGCGGGTTGTCGCCGTTCCGTTCGCAGGGGCGCGTGTCGATGAGGCCCTTCTTGCCGCGACCGCCAATGATCGTCTTGATCGGCTCGGAATCGTGCAGATCGTTGAAATCCCCCAGGACCACGAGATTTAGGTTGGGGCTGGTCGTGAGGCGGGCGTCGATCATTTCGCGGAGGATCTTGGCTTCTTCAAAGCGAAGCTCGGCTTCGTCAGCCACGGGAATGGGCCGGCGGGATTTCAGATGCGCGGCGATGAGGGTAAAAGCGTAGTTGCTGCCAACTTGTATATCCACTTCGGCGAAGCCGCGGCTCACGCTGAAACGTCGGCCCCCCAGCAGAAAAGATTCATTCGTGTGCGGGTGACGCGCGGTAAAAGGGAACTTGCTGAGGACGGCCACATGGATGTTGGTGTCGTAACCTGTAATGTGTTCCCAGTATGGGAGAACAAGGCCCGCAGCTTTGAGGGCGGATTGCAGTTCCAGCAGCGCGTTGGTACTGCCCATTTCTTCCAAGGCAAGCACATCCGGTCTCAGGGCGAGAATGCCCTCCCGGACCTTGGCTTTGGCAGCCTCGGGCTTGGCACTCCGGCTGGTCGTGGGTTCATCGAGGTAGTTTTCCACGTTATATTGGGCGATCCTGAAAGTGTCGGCGGCGGAAAGGGTGGGGGATGTGAGCAGGAGCGCACCCCAAGCGATGAGCGTGCAGAGCCGGGCATTAACCATGGAGATGGTTAATAATACCTCGGTGCAGGCAAGTCAAAGTCGAAGAAGCGGGGATGCAGGCGTGGGCCGGTGCGGGGGGATTTCGGCCCCGGAGGGCTGGGGAGGCAGCAGAAGCTTTGCACGGTAGTTGGAAAGCTCGTTATTGCAGGAAGTTGCGGCCCTTCAAAGAATTTGCAAAAGTGGTTCCGACTGCTACTTTGGGTGGAGCAAAACGCCTGAAATGAAGGATTCCGAGCGAATGATTGATTTGAAGCCAGAAAGTCCATTGAAGATGCAGGATAAACAGAACGAGCGCGACCACCGTGAATTGCGGATCGACAAGGTGGGCGTGCGAGGCTTGCGTTTTCCCATCCAAATCCGGGATAAGGCGCATGTGTTGCAGAACACGGTCGCCACCATCGGCATGTATGTGGATTTGCCGAAGGAATTCAAGGGGACGCACATGAGCCGGTTCATCGAAGTGCTGAATGCGCATGGGAACGTGGTGCATGTCGAAAATATCACCGAGATCCTGCATGCCATGCAGAAAAAGCTGCATGCGGCCACCGCCCACCTGGAAATGGAGTTTCCCTTCTTTCTCAGCAAGAAGGCCCCCGTCAGCGGCATGGAAGGGGTGATGGATTATACGGCGCGTTTCGACGCAACGGCCATTGGCAAGGAAATAGACTTTGTGCTCACCGTCATTGTGGGCGTCACGACCTTGTGCCCCTGTTCCAAGGCCATCAGCCAATACGGCGCCCATAACCAAAGGGGGAACGTCACGGTGCAGATCCGGTCCGAGCGGGCGGTTTGGATCGAGGATTTGATCGCGCTGGTGGAAAGCTCGGCCAGCTCAGAGCTGTATTCCCTGCTCAAACGGCAGGATGAGAAGGCGGTGACGGAGCGGGCCTATGAAAACCCGGTTTTCGTGGAGGACCTGGTCCGGAATGTGGCGCTGAAGTTAAATGCGCACAGCGATGTCACCTGGTATAAGGTGGAGGCGGAGAACTACGAAAGCATTCATAACCACAACGCTTACGCCAGCATCGAGAAGGGCTGACCCGCATACCAAAGGTGCTGGGTCTCTTGACAAGGGAGGGAAAAGGCTGTCTTTTGACACCCTAAAATTCTTTAACATTTTTATGGTATATTTGTTCTTCTTTGATACAGTCGCGCACTCTCAGATGGAACATCTGCCATTATAACGACGAAATAAAAGCAGAGAGACGCGAAGATTTTACTAGAGCTGTGACAACAAAGAAAAAAATTGAGAAGAAGGAACCCGCTGTCGGCAAGCAGGTTCGTTCGGCTACTGCGGCATCCATCCTGGGCAATCCATCGACCACCGGCCGGAAGGCTAATGGGGAGATGAAGGTCAAAGCCGAGTGGGCCAAGTTTTACACCAATCTCCTTGAGTTGCGCGAACAGCTCCTCAAGCAGATGAGCGGATTGGCCAAGGAATCAGCCCAGGAAATGGCGGGTTACAGCCTCCACATGGCCGATTCCGGCACGGATAATTTTGACCGCGATTTCGCCTTGAGCCTGCTTTCCTCCGACCAGGACGCGATTTATGAAATCGAGGAAGCCCTCAAGCGCATTGAGAAGAACACCTACGGCGTTTGCGAGCTGACCGGCAAGGTGATCCCCCGTGCGCGGCTGGAAGCCATCCCTTGGACCCGCTTTACGGTCCAAGCGCAGGCCCAGTTGGAAAAAGAGGGTGCCCTGCGCCAGCGCCGGTTGGGCGCGCTCGGCTCCGTCGATAGCGTCGGTGTCACCGAAGTGGAAGAAGAAGACGAACCCGAGGAAAAGCCGGCAAAGGAAAAGGAATAATTTATGGCAAGAGAAACCGTCACTGTCGAATGCACGGAAGCGCGCAAGGAAGGCAAAGCGCCCTCCCGCTACGTCACCAGCCGCAACAAGAAATTGAAGCCTGAAAAGCTGGAACTCAAGAAATACAACCCGTTCCTGCGCCGCCACACGGTGCATAAGGAAATCAAATAACGCTTTATGCCACGCAAAACCAATACTGATAAGGAAAAGCGCGGAGCCCGCGGCAGAACCGGCTCCAGTGAAACGCGCACGCCCCGTCCGAAGCCGAAAATCGACTTCACCGTGGACGCCCTCGATTTCAAGAATACGAACCTGCTCAAGCAGTTTGTAACCGACCAAGGCCGCATCCTGCCCCGTAAATACACCGGTCTGCCAGCTCACTACCAGCGCCAGCTTAATCGCTCGATCAAGCGCGCCCGGCAGATGTTACTGATGAAGTAATCGTTCTCCCCGCACGAAAAGCGGGGAGTTTTTTGCGCCTGCCTAATGCAAATGATTTGCAAATACGCAGCGGCGAGGGTAAGGATATTCGCATGAGGCTGTTGCGCGTCATTGGCATTCTGCTTTTCGCCTTCGCGGTGGTCGGCGGGCCGAACGCGACCGGCGCTGAGGGGCATCGACTCAAGGTTCTGACCAGCTTCCTGCCGGTCTATTGCTTCACTGTGAACGTGGCTGGAGACCTGGCCGAGGTGGAAAATCTGCTGCCACCGGGTGCCGACCCGCACGACTTCCAGTTTTCACCGCGCGAGATGCGCAAGCTCACCGCGGCGGACATGATCGTCATCAATGGCTTGGGGTTGGAATCGTGGTTGGATCGAATTCTCAGCTCGCCAGACCATCCGAGAATCATCGTCGAGGCGTCGTCGGGATTGAAATCCGAGTTGATCACCTCACTTCCCGCTATGGTGGCAGGCGAAGGTGTCAGCGCGGAGGGGCGGGCCGCCCCCAATCCTCATATATGGCTCGACCCCCGCCTGGCTGAACATGCCGTGACGAACATTCTGGTCGCGTTGCAAAAGGCTGATCCGACGAATGCGGCGGGCTACGAGCAAAACGCCCGAAAATATCTGGCCCGGCTCGAAACGTTGGATGCCGAACTGCGCGCCGGACTGGCCTCCGCCAAGGGGCAGCCGGTCATTACCTTCCACAACGCGTTCCCTTATTTCGCACGCCGTTACGATTTGAAAATCGTCGGAGTCGTCGAACAGGTTCCGGACGTGCAACCCTCGCCTCGTTATCTCGCCGCCCTGGGCCAGGTGATCCGGCGCGAGCAGGTGAAGGTGATTTTCGCCGAGCGCCAATCCTCACCGCGGTTGGCGGAGCAGATCGGGCGGGATTACCACGTGCCGGTAGCCCAATTGGATACCTTGGAGGCCGGCGAATTCAAGGCCAACGCTTACGAAGAGGGCATGCGAAGTAACCTGCGGATCCTTCAGAAAACACTGAAATGAGCGCTCCCTGTTGTGACTCCCATTCCACCGTGCCGGTCGAGGTCCGGAACGTGCACGTCTCCTTTGGCGGGCAGCCGGTGTTGCGCGGCGTCAACCTCAAAGTGCCGCACGGGCAGTTGGTGGCGTTGATCGGTCCCAATGGCTCGGGCAAGACCACGCTCCTCCGCTGCCTGCTGGGGTTGCAAAAGGCTTCCGCGGGGGAAATAAAGCTGTTCGGCCAGACCGACTTGAAAAAGGCCCTGCCGCGGGTTGGCTATGTTCCCCAACGCCTGCCTTTGGACCGAAGCTTTATCCTGAGTGTGCGCGAATTCCTGGCGCTGCGCTTGCAGAAGACCCAGAATTGGTTTTGGCAATCCCACAAGAAGACCGACCGCCTCATCTGTGAACGGCTCGCGCATATCGGCGTGGAGCCGTTGCTGGATCGCCCGCTAGCGCAGCTTTCGGGCGGTCAATTGCAACGGGTATTGATCGCGTTCAGTTTACTGACCCGGCCGGAGTTGCTGCTGCTGGATGAGCCCACCGCCGGCGTGGATTCGCCCGGTGAAGAAAGTTTTTACGAACTCATCGCCAACATTCAGCGACGCCATCACCTGACGGTGATCCTGGTCTCGCATGATCTCTCGATGGTTTACCGTCACG
>JAQGOT010000147.1 GCA_028293465.1 Pedosphaera sp.
GAAGTGGTGTTGTGCGATCGCTATTATGATTCGACCACGGCGTATCAGGGTTACGGGCGCGGGCTGGATTTGAAACTGGTGCAGGCGGTGATCAACTTCGCCGTTGGCGAAACGCGGCCCCATTTGACGTTGCTGATGCAAGCGCCCCCCGAGGTGAGCGCCGCCAGGCTGGCTTCGCGGCAATCCACCCTGCCCTTCGTGCGTGATCGGATCGAGGAAGCGGACCGGGATTTTTTTGAGCGCGTGACGAAAGGCTATGAAGCGTTGGCCAAGGCTGATCCGCAGCGGATCAAAGTCATTGATGCGGCGCGCGCGGTGGAAGCGGTGAGCGCAGCCATTTGGAAGCAATTGGAGCCGTGGTTGGCGGCGACTGCGGATTGAGCGGGCAAATTGAGCGGATCGAGCCTGGAAAACGCTCCTTTCCATTCGCCGAAAATTCCGTTATGGTTTCGTGGAACGAAAGAAAGGCCGGGAATTAAAATGATTGAAGATACGCTGGCAAAAATCGAAGCCCGGATTCATGGCGCGGACGCCATCCGAGAGGACAAACGGGAGGAACTGCAGCAGTTGCTGGCCAAGCTGAAATCCGAAGTCGCCGCATTGTCCAAGACGCACTCCGAGCAGGCGGAAAGCATCGCCGGATTTACCGAGGTTTCGACGCGTGAGGCCACGCGGGAACAAAAGAATCCTCACCTGTTGCAATTGTCCCTCGACGGCCTGACGTCCTCGGTGGAGGAATTTGAGTCGACCCACCCGAAGCTGGTCCAGATCGTTAATTCCATCAGCAACACGCTGGCGAATCTGGGAATTTAGGCGCGCTGCAATCCGCGGGGCGCATCCGCACGCTGCCCGCGAAAGCAATCTTGCTTTCTGGCGGCGACTGTCTTATTCGGTTCAGGAGCCCTTATGAAAAATTCTTTGAATCGACGTCAGTTTATCCAACGGACTTCCCTCTTGAGTGCCAGCCTGGTGGCGGGAGGTTTGCGCGCGGTCCGGGCCGCGGAAAGTCCGAGCAAGAAGGTTGTCGTCGGGGTGATGGGCACCAACTCACGCGGGATGGCGCATGTAGCCAGCTACCTGGCGCTGCCGAATTGCGAGATTGGTTATGTTTGCGACGTGGATGCCCGCGCGCTGGAGAAAGCCGTGGCGGTGGTTGCGAAGAAGCAGTCGCGACCGCCCGTGGGCGTGAAGGATTTTCGCAGAATTTTGGACGATCCCGCGGTGGATGCGTTGTCCATCGCGACACCGAACCATTGGCATGCGCCCGCAACCATCCTGGCTTGCCACGCGGGCAAGCATGTCTATGTGGAAAAGCCGTGCTGCCATAATCCGCACGAAGGGGAGCTGATGATTTCAGCCGCGCGCAGATACAAGCGCGTGGTGCAAATGGGCAATCAACGGCGTAGCTGGCCGTGGATGATCGAGGCGATGGACCGGTTGCACGGCGGGGAATTGGGCAAGGTTTGCTTTGCCCGGTGCTGGTATAATAATTCACGCCCTTCGATCGGGCGGGGAAAAGCAGTGCCGGTTCCGGAGTGGCTGGATTATTCGCTCTGGCAGGGCCCGGCGCCGGAACAGCCTTACAAGGACAACCTCATCCATTACAACTGGCACTGGCATTGGCACTGGGGCAACGGCGAACTGGGTAACAATGGCATTCATTCGCTGGACCTGGCCCGGTGGGGACTCCAGGTTGATTATCCGACACGCGTGACCTGCAGCGGGGGAAGATATCATTATAACGACGATCAGGAGACGCCAGATACCTGCATTACGACGTTCGATTTCGGCGGGAAGGGGGCAACCTGGGATGGGCACAGTTGCGATCCTCGTGGATTTGAGGATGCGAAGTTTGGCACCACTTTCTACGGCGCGAAGGGTTCGCTGGTGGTCACCGAAAAGAGTTACAAAATTTTCGACCTCAACAACAAGCCGCTCGCCGAGGTCAAAGGAGCGACCGGGGACACCGGTCACTTTGGCAATTTCCTCGATGCGATTCGCGAGGAGAAAAAGTTGAACGCGGAGATTGAGGAAGGGGTGAAGAGCACCCTGCTCTGCCACCTAGGGAACATTGCTTACCGGACCGGGCACACAGTGAATTTGGATCTCAAGACACACAAGATCATCAACGACAAGGGAGCCGCGGAGTTGTGGAGCCGGAAATATCGCCCGGGCTGGGAACCGAAAGTTTAGGAACCGGCGGAGGGATTACGGGAAACTTTGGTTATCCTGACACGGCTCCAATTTGCCGATGGCGGCCATGATTTCATCCGCCACTTCCTGGTAGATCTCCTTGAGCCGCGCTTTGGAACAAACCTTCGCTTCGGCGCGGAGTTGTTCGAAATACATCGGCTGGCCGTAATTGACCACAACCGGCAGGGGCCGGGGGAAGCGGACGTGCCGCCCCCAAGCGTCGTAAGTGCCGAACACCCGCACGGGCACAACCGGCGCGTCGGATTTAATGACCGTCAAGCCGATGCCGGAACGGGCAGGTTGCAATTTACCATCCCGGGTGCGGGTGCCTTCGGGGAAGAGAATGATCGCGCCGCCGGCATGCAAGCGGTCCATGATCGCTCTCAATCCCGCCGCACCGCCGCCATCGCGGTCCACCGGGACGGCATTTACTTTTCGCAAAATCCAGCCCAGCCCGGGGAAACGGAAGAGCGTTTTGCGGGCGAGATAGTTGATGTCCCGATGCAGACCGGAGCCGACCAAGGGAGGATCGAGAAAACTGGCGTGGTTGGCGGCCAGGATGACCGCACCTTTCAAGGGCACCTGCTCGTGGTTACAGACGCGCCAGCGAAAATAGACCGCGAACACCAACCGGTAAAAAGACCAGCCGATGAAATAAAACGGGTTCATCTGCACTCCGCCAACCGCTTGTGCACTTCCTCGATGATGATTTTGCTGGTTTCTGCCGAGGTCATGCCGGAGTTATTGATGACTTTCGCGCCCAAAGCCACCATGAGCGGGGCGGCGGCGCGCTGGCTGTCGCGCTGGTCGCGGGCGGCGAGGTTTTCCTGCACGCCTTCCGCTTCGCGGCGCTTGGAACGCTCGGTCAGCAAAGCGTCGAGATAAAACTTAAAATCGGTCTCGGGGAAAACATTGGTGCCGATGTCGCGGCCTTCCATCACCAGATTACCGAACTGGATGCACTCGCGTTGCTTCTTCTTCATCCATTCGCGCACTTTGGGAACGGCGGCCACGTGGGAAACCGCCGCGCTGGTTTCGGCGGTGCGGATTTCCCGGTCAGGATAGCGGCCATCCACCAGCAGGTGGACCTGATGGTTGACACATTCGAGGGAGGTTTTCCACTTTTTGCAAACGGCGGCGACCGCCTTTTCGTCATCGACGTTGACCTTCTTTTGCAGGCAATACCAGGCCAGGGTGCGGTACATGGCGCCGGTGTCCACATAGACAAAACCGAGCGCCTTGGCCACCAGCTTGGCGTTGGTGCTCTTGCCGCTGGCGCTGGTACCGTCGATGGCGATGACAATGGGCGTCTTCAATTTCAAGGCTGAGATTCTAGGGGCCAAAATTTATTCGGCAAACAAATCCGCACCGGTCAAAACGCGTCCGGTTTTGCCGTCCTGGATGGTTGCACCCAGGCCGGCAGGTGGAGCAGCGGCCAGTTTCTGGAAAAAATTCGGGAATGTCTTCTTCACGCACGCCGGATTCTTGATTTGAATGCC
>JAQGOT010000150.1 GCA_028293465.1 Pedosphaera sp.
CGTTTTATTTTTCCCGGTTTTGGTCTTCATACGTGTGCTCCGCTGGGTTCATGGAACGCAATATCACAATATTGCTATAATTGGCAACTCCCAAGTTGTTGGGAAATACGGGATTTGTCAGCACAGATAGGACAGTCCACATCAACGCCTGCTTTATGTTCGCGCCGCCGCCAGTGATGCACCAGCGTATTTGCTTTGGCTTTATTGCGGTGAGTCAGTAAGCCGGTGAGTGGGTGAGAGGTCGGCTGGGTTTTGTGCGTTCGCGTGGTCTGCCGGGCATTTGTAACGACTGTAACCACTAAAAGCACCCTGGCATGGTGCTGGCGCACCTGAATGAAAAATGACGAAGGGGCGAATGAGGACGGAATGTCCCAAGGTGTTAGCTCATTCGACGAAAATTCAACAGGTGAACGGGCGGCCGCAACATTCAACATGACCAATACAGCCACGCTGCCCTGGCGCTGCCGCCTGAAGCCCCTCCGGCTCTGGCCCTGCTCGCTTGCGCCCGCGTCACTTCTCGTTCTGGACCGCTGCCTGCATCTGCTTGGCCATTTGCAGATGTTCCTGCAGCAGCGGCAAAGCCGTTTGCGCCCAGGCGCGCAGGTCTGTGTCGGTCGCAGTTTGGGCTGCCTGCTGGAATAGCTTCACCGCGTCAGTGTGGCCTTTGACCATCTCTTGCGCGTAAGTTTTATCGAATTCTGCGCCTGAAAGGCCTGCCAGGCGCTGAAGCGAGGAATTTTGCCCCTGCGACAGTTGCGTCGGCAGAGCCGCGCCTTTTTGCGTCGCGATCTCCTTGAGCCCGGTATTGGCTTCGCTGTGATCATTGATCATGTGCTCGCCGAAGCTGCGTACTGCCTGGCTTGTGCCCCTTTTTTGCGCCAACTTACCTCCTTGCACTTCCTCCGTGTCAATGCGGGCGGCCTCGACTACGAAATTGTAATCCTTGCTGTTAAGCTGGCCGGCCTGCGCCAGCGTGTTAACCTGACCTGAAGGCTCGGTCCGGCTTTGCTGTGCCCGGGCCAGCGGCGCACTTATCACCGCCGATACCAGTGCGGCAAGTCCCATGGCTAAAGCCAGTTTAATCGCTCCCTTTGTTCTCATAGCTATCTTTCTCGCGCTCCGGTGCTTCAAGGGGGGATGGTTCCAACGCCGCCAAGCTCGGGTTCCATTGCGCGACCCGCCCACCATCAGCTTAAGGGTTCTAAGCAGAGCCCGGCAAACGGGGAATGCGCCCCAGGGCGCCAAGAGGGTGCGCGGGCTGGTCGCCAGCGAGATCGCCGCTGCTGGGGGTGGTTGAGAGTTGATGGTTGAGGGTTGAGGAAGTTTTCAATTTATAGTCTACGACAACCCCGCATTCGGGCTGTGGCCAGCCTCTCCCATCGGAGGGGAGATGCTCGTTGGGCTCGCGCCGACGAGGTCGGCAGAATGATTTTGTTGATTTTGTTTTTTTTAGGATGGGATTCTATAGACTTGCCGGTCCTATGGACCTTTGGAATGCGCACGGTTGGCACGTGGGGAGGGGTGGGGGATGTCCTATTTCAGATTTGAAATTTCAGAGCTGGAGGGCGGCGGGTGCGGAATTGGGACGGTGCTTGCGCGTCGCCGGCGGGGGAAATGCCCAATTTCCAAGGACCAATGACCAGGCAATATTCAAGGCGGAGGGCGGGTCCGGAGCGGGAGTGCTGGCGCATGGTCACTTTGCCGGCGAGAGCGCGTGGGTGCGGTCAGGAAGGGGGATGGGGTGGATGGGATTTATGGGAGCTATGGGACGTACGATGGCGCGGAGGCGCAGGGAATGTCCGCGCGTCCAACGGCGATGTGGAGGGCGGCAGGGTCCAACTGGGGTGTGGGGGCGGGCGTTTGGCGGGGATTTTCCAAGAATCCGGGCTTGACCGAGGGATGCCGGCTGGCTAGGGTTTCGACTAATGATTGGAATTATTCGACTGGTACTGGTAGTTGCTGGGGTCGCCGTAGTAGGCGTCGCCGCGGCCGGTGCTTGTCGAAAATAAACCGGATTTCGACAAAAACCCCACGGCTGGCAACGGTCGTGGGGTTTTTTTTGGAACCCATGACGGTGAGCCGCCAAATATAGAAAGCACGTATGAGCAAAGCCATAGAGTCCGCAAAGAAGTCGCCCGCCCGCAAGCGCGCGGAGGTCGGTCCCGCCATGTTGGGCAGTGAAATCCTGATCGCCTGCCTGGAGCGGGAAGGGGTGGATACCATTTTCGCGTATCCGGGCGGCGCGAGCATGGAATTCCACCAGGCGCTGACGAAATCGACGATCCGGACGATCCTGCCCCGGCATGAGCAGGGCGGGGCTTTTGCCGCCGAGGGTTATGCCCGGGCCACGGGCCGGGCTGGCGTGTGCATGGCGACCAGCGGTCCCGGCGCGACGAATCTCGTCACGGGCATTGCGGATGCCTACATGGATTCGATTCCGTTGATCGTGGTTACCGGCCAGGTGCCACAGGCGATGATCGGCAAGGGCGGGTTTCAGGAGACCGATTTTTTCGGCATGACGCTGCCGGTGGTGAAGCACAGCTATCTGGTGACGGACGTCAATGATATTCCCCGGGTGATCAAGGAAGCGTTTTACATCGCCCAGAGCGGCCGGCCGGGTCCGGTGGTGGTGGATGTGCCGAAGAACATTCAGCAGTCGAAGGCGCAACCGGTGTTTCCGAAGGAGATCACGTTGCGCGGTTACAATCCCGACAAGCGGGCAAACGACATCGAACTGAACGAAATCATCGGGCTGATCGAGAAATCCGAGCGGCCGGTGTTGTATGTGGGCGGCGGCATCATCAG
>JAQGOT010000174.1 GCA_028293465.1 Pedosphaera sp.
GGTGACGGCATTGGTCCGGAAGTCATGCGTGAAGCCATCAAGGTGCTGCGCGCGGTGGAGAAGAAATTCTCGCTGACCCTGAAAGTCACGGAGGCGCCGGTCGGGTGGGCGGGGATTGACGCCGCCGGCAAGGCACTGCCGGAGGCCACGCTGAAGTTGTGCACGGAGTCGGATTGCATTTTGTTCGGATCGGTCGGCTTGCCGGATCGCGATCCCACGATCCCGAAGGAGGAGCGGCCCGAGCGCGCGGCACTGCTGCGGTTGCGCAAGGAATTTGGACTGTTCGCCAATTTGCGCCCGGTCAAGCTGCCGAAGGAATTGTCGCATGCCTGCCCGTTGAGCAAGGAACGCCAGGGGGATGGGATTGATATTCTCGTGGTGCGCGAACTGACCGGGGGGATGTATTTTGGCCAGCCGAAGAAGACCGAGGAGATTTCCGCGGGCAGCGGGAAGGGGAAGATTCTGCGGGCGATCGATACGATGGTTTATACGACGCCGGAGATTGAGCGCATTGCGCATGTGGCTTTTCGGACGGCGCGGTTGCGGCGCAAGAAGCTCACAAGCATCGACAAGGCGAACGTGCTGGAGAATGGGGTGCTGTGGCGGGACGTGGTGACAACGATCAGCAAAGAATATCCGGACGTGGCGTTGGAGCATATGTTCGTGGATAACGGTGCAATGCAGTTGATGCTGAGGCCGACGCAGTTCGATGTGCTGCTGTGCGAGAATATGTTCGGTGATATTTTGAGCGATGAAGCGGCGGCATTGGCGGGTTCGCTGGGGATGCTGCCGAGCGCGAGTCTTGGCGCGCAGAGCGGGGATCGCAGTTTCGGTTTTTACGAGCCGGCGGGCGGCACGGCCCCTGACATTGCGGGCAAGAACCTGGCCAACCCGATCGCGCAGATTTTGTCCGCGGCGCTGATGCTGCGCTACAGCTTTGCGTTGAATGACGCGGCGGTGGCGATTGAGAATGCCGTGGGAAAGGCCATCGCGGCGGGGAATCGCACAGGCGATATTTTCAGCCCGAGTGAAACGAACGCCCGCAAGGTGGGCACCCGCGAAATGGGAGATGCCATTGCGGCGGCAATCTAGTTGAGTTATGGATCCATTTCTCCAGGCGGCAATCGAGGAGGCCCGGAAGGGTTTGGCGGCGGGTGGCATTCCCATCGGCTCGGTCCTCGTGTGCGATGGCAAGATCATCGGCCGGGGGCATAATCAACGGGTCCAACACGGAAGCGTGATTCATCATGCGGAGATGAATTGCCTGGAAAACGCGGGCCGACATAAGGCTTCGGTGTACCAACGGTGCACGCTTTACTCCACGCTCTCGCCCTGTCCCATGTGCAGTGGTGCGGCATTGCTCTATAAAATTCCGCACATTGTTGTGGGCGAGAATGTGACTTTCCAAGGGCCGGAGGAATATGTGCGGTCGCAAGGCGTGAAGGTGGAAGTGTTGCAGGATCCTGAGTGCATTCAATTAATGCGGGACTTCATTGCCGCCAAGCCGCAGCTCTGGAACGAGGACATCGGGGTTTAGCTGGTTCCGGAGCAGGTTGACCCGTGCTGGAAAACATTGCCAAACGGGGCGATTTAGTTGCATAGTCAGGCGTGATCCTACATCCCCCCGTGCGACTGCAACGCGGGCCGGCGTCCCATTCCCTGCCGGCGACCCGGGGTTCTTCATTGCTCGAACTGCTGATTGTGGTGGCCTTGATTCTGGTGCTGTTCACGCTTTATTTCGGCGGAGGCACACGGGGATATCAACAGAAGCAAATCCAAAACTGCGCGAAGAATCTGGAGAGCGTTTACGTCGCGCTCAAGACCTATTCGATGGACAACAATGACCGATTTCCCGTGCTCTCCACCGCCAAAACGGCCGAGGGCCCGTTAAGTCAACTGGTGCCGCGTTGCACGACCGGGACGGAGTTTTTTATTTGCCCGGGGTCCAAGGACAGCAAGTTGCCGGATGCGCAGCCGTTTGCCGATCGCACCATCAGTTACGCGTATTATATGGGGCACACGATCAAAGACGGGGCCGACCAGGCGTTGATGTCCGACCGGCAGGTGAACACCAATTCCAAGGTGGTCGGTGACTGGTTGTTTTCACATGACGGCAAGAAACCGGGAGCGAATCACAAGAAGTACGGCGGAAACCTGTTGTTTTGCGACGGCAGCATACAGTCCAGTTCCGCAGAATCCGCATTTACACTGACCAATGCGCCCAATACCGTGTTGTTGAACCCCAAGCCCTGACCATGAACATAAAAATCCAATGCGCGTGCGGAACGAAGTTTTCCTTTGAACTCGAGCCGGTGAACGGGCGGATGCCAATGAATGTGAATTGTCCCGGCTGCAACACGAGCGCTCTGGATTTGGCCAACGCGGAAATCAAGCGTCAGTTAGCCGCTGCGCCGCCGGCAGCAGCCGCAATTCCTGTTGCGGCGGCGGTGGCCTTGCCGCCGACACCACCACCGCCACCCGCGGCGGTGCCGGGCCAGCCGCAAATTTCAATTCCGGTGAGGGCGGTGGCACCGCCGACCGTTGCGCCCGCGCCGGTTGTGGCTGCCGCTGCCCCGGTGGTCAGAGCCCCCGCCGCCGTTCCCGCGCCACCACCAGCAAGCGCCGCCTCGCTGGTTCCCAAACCACCGACAGCGTCGGCGTTGAAGATTTCAAAACCAGCGGGAGAGCACCACGCCCCGGCACCCGAGCCGGCACCCGAGCCGGCAGCCGCAGTTGCGGTCGGCGGGACGGCAACGGCCACGGCTGGAGGCGAACTGTGCCATCGGCATAAAACCGAACCGGCGGCCACGGCCTGCTGCGTGTGCGGCAAGCAGATTTGTCTGAAATGCATGGAGCAGTTTGGTCATGTTTGCTCGGTTTATTGCCGGCAGCAGGCCACTGCCAAGCGCATTTACGTTCCCGTCTATGCGAATCAAAAGAGCGTCATCCAGGGCAAATCTCTGGTTCTGGGAAAACGGATCACTTTTGCGGTGGTCGCCTCGACGGTGGTGTTCATGAGTCTGTGGATTTGGTATGCTTGGTTCGCCCGCAATCCCAAGGTGGTTTTTTCCCTGGAAATACCCAAGTCTGATTCGCGCGTTCTGCGGGACGACAAGCCGGATGCGTATTACCAGTTGATTGGCCCCAATCAGATGCTCTCGATCAAGAGCAAAAAATTGTATCTGACCGAGGTCATCGATGGAAAACAGATCTGGTCGGCGCGTTTGCAGAGCGAGGCGGATGAAGCAGCGGTGAAGGCGGCTCGCGAGAATAACGAGAGGATCATCAAACTGACACCCAAGGTCATCGACACCGATACCGGCCACGACCGCACGGTGTATCCCAAGCTGGATCCGCTCGGTTATCAGGACGATTACTTTTTCGCACGCCCACGCGTCATGGTGACCTCCAATGATGTCTGGGTTTCTTTCTCCGACCGGTTGGCGCGATTCGATCGGCAGACCGGGAGCGTCAAGGACGTGGGCATCAAGGACAAAATTGAGAGCGTGACTTACAACGGGAACACCATTTTGGTGGTTTCCCGCGAACCCTCCGCACGGGAGCTGCTTACGCAAATCACGCTCCCGGATGCCACGATGCAGAGCGAGGAGATCACTCCCGCCAAGGTCAAGCCGTTGAAGCCCGCCGGCAAAGCCACCAACTCCACCACCAAAGCTGCCAAATCTGCCACCACTGGTCCGACCAACAAAACCAGCCTCGCCAAGAGCGCGAAACCCGCCAACAAAGCTCTCCAATCGCCGGATGGCGCCGACAAGCTGCCCGCGGACAAGTTGAAGGCGGCGGCGGTGCAGGCCGCTCCGCCAATGGACACCGGTGCTGATGATGACGATGACGGCAGAAGCGGGTCCTACTTCTACGCGAGCGGCTTGCCAGGGTTCATCGCCACCGGCCCCAATGTGGTGCAGTTTCAAACGGCGATGATCGAGCACAAAACCATCGCCCATGAAGCGATGAAGCCGAAGACCAAATCGATCATGGAGAGCGGCAATCTCACGGCCGGCCAGAGCTTGGATGCCACGCAGGAGTTGTTGAATGACATGCAACGACAAACGATCGGCGGGATGGCGGAAGAAGACGTGAGCCGCTACCAGGTCACGCTGCATCGTCGGTTTGCCAACGGCATTCCCGACTGGACGGGCGAGGTGGTGGGGCCGCCGCAATTTTTCGCGCTGAAGACCATGGACATGGTGGCGGCGGGAAATTCCATCCAACTTTTCGACAAGAACAACAAGAAACTCTGGGAAGCCAAAATGACTTACACCATTCCCTCGCATTCCGCCTACGATGAGGAATACAGCCCTTTTCTGGAGACCAAGGGCGCATTATACGTCGCGGATCAGGGCATCTTGACGCGCTATGATTCTGCCAACGGAAATGTCCGCTGGCGGTTGAACAGCGTGGGAATTTCGCGAATCCAGGAGGATCCAAGTGGCGATCTCTACATCAACACGACCACGGCGGGGCCGGATTCCATCAAGTATTCGCAGCAGGTCAACGTCCATGACAAGATCCGCCCGGTCATCATGAAAGTGGACCAAAAAACCGGGAAGGTTTTGTGGCGTTTGGAATCAGTCGGAGAGGAGTGTTTGATTTCGGGGAAGTTCGTCTATGCAACGCGGGTTTCACAATCGATGGCCTGGCTCAAGCTGGAGGAGGGACCGGACACGCATTTCAACATAAACCTGCTCAACCCCTCGACCGGGAGCGTGATTTGGAATTTTCACCAGGGTAACCGCCGCCTCATCAAGACTGATGTCCAAAAGAACTGGATTCTCCTGCACTTCGACGACCGGGTAATGGTGCTGAAATTCTTTTCGCTGTAGCCCATCCATCGGGCGAGCGACTACGGATCAGGCTGCGGCCTGGTCCTGTTTGCGGCGCAGAATGGGTTTGCTGTCGCCGGTCACCACGGATTTGGTGATTTTCACGCTCAGCACGTCCTCGCTGCTGGGGACGTCGTACATCACATCCAGCATCATTCTCTCCAGCAAACCTCGCAGAGCGCGGGCGCCGGTCCCCTTTTTTAACGCTTGCGCCGCCAATTCGCGCAAGGCGTCGGTCGAGAACTCCAGTTCCACGCCTTCCATCGCCATGAGTTTGGCGAATTGCTTGATGAGCGCGTTCTTGGGATCGGTCAGGATCGAAACCAACTGGTCTTCGGTTAGCTCCGACAACACGGTCATCATCGGCAGGCGGCCGATAAATTCAGGGATGAAACCAAAGCTGAGCAAATCCTCGGGCTCGATATACTGCAGCAATTGCAATCGATCCACCGAGGCCGCTTTGTGGCCTTGCTCCACCGCGTTAAAGCCCATCACATTCTTCCCCAAACGCCGATGGATCACCTTTTCCAGGCCGACAAAAGCCCCGCCGCAAATAAATAAAATGTTGCTGGTATC
>JAQGOT010000215.1 GCA_028293465.1 Pedosphaera sp.
GTGTCGCCTTTGTGCAACAGGCCGATCACGCTGTAATTCTCGCCCGCACCCGAGCGCAGGTTCAATTTGGCCGGCACGACCGCTTTGTTGGCATCCAGGAAAGACTTGTTTACCCAGGCATGAGCGCTGGCGGGGAGACTGACCTTGGCCCATTTGGCGGGTTCATCGGTCTTGGGGTGCTTAAGCGTCACCTCTTCCAACACGGTGACCGTTTCGCCCTGCTTCAATCGAGCCACCACTTCGCTGTTGATGTTCGCCTGGCCGCGGATGTTGTCATTGTTTTGACTGGCTTCCGCCGGTTCATTCACGATGAGCGGGGCGGCCGGGGTAATTTCCTTGGCGACGGGGGCGGCGGGCTTCTTGGTGGTCGCGGGGGCTTTCTTCTTGGCCGTTTTCTTCTTTGTGGTGGTGGCCTTCTTGGCGGGTTTGTTCGTCACCGACGTGGACAACTCGGCCGGCGGCAAAGGCATGGGCGGCAGCGGCGTTGGAGCTTCGGCCTGTGGGGCAGCGCCGGGCACGGGCGGAAGCGATGGGGGCGCGCCCGGGGGCACTTGGGCCATCACGCCGGTTGCAAGCATTGCTGCCACGATCAGTCCAGGTATCATTTTCATAAAAATCACTAAGAAAGTAGAGATTTTATCTCACTCGCTGTCAATGTCCGCCATTTGCCGCCGGGCAGTTCACCCAGCTTAATTTTTCCGATCTGCGTCCGCACGAGCCGGCTGACCTCAAGCCCTTGCGACTCAAATAACCGACGCACTTCGCGGTTCTTGCCTTCACTCAATTCCAATTCCACCACGCTCGTCGAATTATTGGCCGACAACAGCCGGGCCTTCTCGGCCTTGAGCTGTTCCCCTTCATGAGACACGCCGCGGGTAAAACGACTCAACATCGCCGGCTCAACCCGTCCAGCCAACACCACCATATACTTTTTGCGGACCCCGTAACGTGGGTGGGTCAGGTGCAGGCTGAATTCACCATCATTCGTCAAAAAAATCAACCCTTCGCTGTCGTAATCCAGCCGGCCGACCGGGTAAAGATTGCTCCACTCTTTCGGCAGCAAATCACCCACGGTGTGACGCTTCAATTCATCGCGCTGGGTGCAGATATAACCGCGGGGTTTATTGAGGGCGACATACAGCTTCTTTTTGGGCCGCACCAGCACGCCGTCGAAGCTCACACGGTCATGGACCGGATCCACCTTGCTGCCCAACTCGCGGATTTCCTTGCCGTTGACCTCAACCCGGCCAGCCAAAATCATTTGCTCGCTGGCGCGGCGTGAAGCCACACCCGCCTCGGCCAAATATTTTTGTAAACGCACGCTCAAGCAAGAAATGTCCCACCAATGCACGATAAAATGCGGAACCAAAAAAGCAAAGTGCCTTGGCTTTGCCAGCCATTACGCACTCCGCTTGTCAAAGTGATCAGGCGTCCGGCTTGGTCTTACGCAGGCCGGTGATACGGTCGCCGTCCTTCCATTGACCGCGTTCCTTGAGCAGGCCGACCCGCTCGAACCGCTTGAGGACGTTACGTTTACCACCGACGGTGGCAATGGCGCGCAAACTACGATGCTGTGACATAATTAAATCTTGATATTATTAGCCCGCCTTCTTATGAAAGCGAATTGTCTTTGTAACATGCTTCCACCCGGTTTGCCAATGGTTTATTTGAGCCGGTTTTTGACCAAATCAACTTTCCGTTTGTCTAAAGTGTGTTGGTGGACAACTTTTAGGTGCAATCATCACGCCTCTCCGCGCCCGGTTTGAGCCTTGGCGATTGCGGAACCTGACTGACGCTATGAATAAACCTGCCAAAGCTGTATATCATGTCCTCATTGCGGATGACTCGGAAGCGGACCGCTCGCTGATGAAAATCGCACTCCGCCAGGCCTCCTGTCTCCAGGTGATTGCCGAGGTTTCCGACGGAACCGACGTCATCACCTACCTCCGCGGCCAGGCCGAATTTAGCGACCGCCAAAAATTTCCCCTGCCTGACCTCTTGCTGCTCGACTTGAAAATGCCGGTCTTAGACGGGTTTGAAGTCTTGGAATGGCTGAATAAGCAACCCTGCCCCGGCCTCACCGTGGTTGTCCTGACTGATTCCATGCAAGCCGAGCACATTAAGAGGGCCTTGGATTTAGGTGCCGACCTCTTTCAAGTCAAGCCCAGGGCCAATCACGACCGTGCCGCCATGATTCTCGCCTTGGAAGACTACGTTCTCCGGGCATCCACCGCCACGCCACGCCACGCCAGTTTCCGCCCGACCCAATCCTTCGCCTAAACCCTGATTTCAGGAAAAGTACAGGAGACAGCCTGCCGAAGAGGCGCAACGAAGGAGGATTTATCCGCAGGCGATCTGCGGTTGAGAGGCAACGCTGTCAACGGCACATGGAATGGGTGCGACCGCGCGGGTCCAACCCTATTCCGGCAAGGCCACCAACCATTCGAAGTTGATTTTCACCTCATCGCCGGTGCTGATGGCGCCGAGGGCGATCTTCGGGGCGGGCGGCTTGATTTTGAAATCGCTCATTTTCAACGGGATGGCGCCAATTACTTTTAACTTGGTCTTGTCCACGTTCTCGATGCTCACCGGCAGGCTGATCTGGTTGGTGGTGCCGTTGATCACGAGTTCACCCTTGGTGTCGAACTGGAACGGCGTCCCGGCCGCGTGCGGTTCCTTCAGCGTCATTTCACCGAGGCGATACTGGATTTTGGGGTGCTCCGCGGCATTCATCGCCTGCTGCATGACCTCATCCATGCCCTTGTGCGTGCTCTTGATCGAGCGGATGGGGATTGAGCTTTCGACATGGGCGTTGAGCTTGCCGCCGGTCACACCGGTCACTGCGGCCTGGGTTTGGTCCAGCACCACGCCCGCCGGCACTTCGAGGTAACCCCCGATGATCTGGCCATCCATCGTCCAATCGTGAATGGTGGAAGTGCCTTCGATGCGAACCTTGCTCCCGGGCTTGGCTTCGTAGCGAACCGCCTTTTGCGCCTGCACAGGAGCTGCCAGGATGAGCACCGCGCCCGCCAGCGCGGCAACCGCGTTGACGCCGAAAATAGAAAATTTGGATCGAACCATAAAATTAAACATAAGCCGATGTAAGTTGGACGAACGATGCTGACTAAACCATCAAAGGCGTTTCAAACTTCAAACCACTCGTTTTGCAGGGTGAGCTTCTGGCCTTTCACGATGGCTTCATTGGCCTTGATGGCCGTAACGGTGGCTTGATAGCCCTCCTGCCAACCCGCCGCCGGCAGTTTACTCTTGGACAAGGTCCCCAGGTATTCGCGCAACGCTTTGGCATCGCTGCCAAAGTTGGCGGTGAAATCCTCCACGCCCGTGTTGACGACGCCGGTGTTCAACACAAAAGCCGCCAGGGCAAAATGCAGGGGGGTTTCCGCGTCGGGTGCGTCTTCGTTGGCTTTGTTGAGCAAGGCCACCTGCTTGGTGGCGTTGGCGACGAGCGCGATGCCGGTCTCCTGGTAAAATTGGTCTTTCCGCGCATAAACCTCCCAGCCCAAGAGTGGTGAATCCACTTCCTTGAACATCCAAGCCTTGCTGCCGCGCATCATCACCGCGGCGTCGGTGCCGTAGATCATCTCGTAATCCGCATCGAAGGAATTTGCGAGCGTGCAGTCATAGGAATAATTCATCCCGCCGGGATATTCGAAAACCGACTGCACGGTGTCCGCGACTTCGCGGCCATCATTCCAGTTCATGATGCTGCCGGAACCCACCACTGAAACCGGCCGAGCGTTCAGGAACCAACTGAGGAGATCCAATTGATGGATGCCGATTTCACCGATGAGGCCGGTCGAGCTTTCCTGGCGCAAACGCCAGTTGATGGCCTGTTCCCGTTCGGGATTGGGC
>JAQGOT010000218.1 GCA_028293465.1 Pedosphaera sp.
GCGGAAAGGTGATGTTCGCGGGGAACCTGGGCTGGAAGGACGTCTCCCTCAAGAAGGAATTGGAAAAGCAATTGGGCCTGCCGGTGTTCCTGCAAAACGATTGCAACGTCTGCACGCTGGGCGTGCATGAGGTGGAGCTGGAAGGCAAGCCGAAGAACATGGTCGGGGTGTTTCTCGGCACCGGCATCGGCGGAGGCTTGATCATCGAGGGGAAATTATTTTCCGGCTTCAACCGCACCGCGGGCGAGGTCGGGCACATGATGCTCGAGGTGAACGGTCCCAAGTGCACCTGCGGGAACCGCGGTTGCTGGGAGGCTTTGGCCAGCCGCAGCGCCTTGTTCCGCCAGGTGCAGGAAGCGGTCAAAGGCGGGCAGAAAACAGTGCTGACGGAAATGCTCGGCAACGATCTGAAGGATCTGCGCAGCGGTGATTTGCGCAAAGCCATCAAGCAGGGGGATAAGTTCGTGGAGCATATCGTGGAGGAGGCCGCGAAATACACCGGCATCGCGGTCGCGAACCTGATCAACGTGCTCAGCCCGGAAGTCGTGGTCATCGGTGGCGGTCTGATGGACGCCTTGGAAAATGAAATGCTTTCCGTGGTGGTGGAAACCGCCCGTGAACATGCCTTTCCCGGTTCAGACAAGGGCGTGAAAATTCTCGCCTCCAAGCTCGGCGACGACGCCGGGATCACCGGCGGCGCCGTGCTGGCGCGGCGGGAGACCAAATGAGCCGGTTTGACCTCCCGCGCTTCAGTCATAATCCCCACCTTCATACTGGACGGAGACGGGATTAGGATTACATAAGGTAAGTGGCATCCGCGCAGGCAATCGTTCAGCCAATTGCAATCAGAAACATTTTTTTGGAACGTTTATGCAAAGCACCCGTCGCGCAATCATCGATATCGGCACCAACTCGGTGAAGCTGTTGGTGGCGGACGTGGCCGGGCGCGTGGTACAACCGGTGGTGGAGGAGAGCGAGCAAACCCGGTTAGGGAACGGCTTTTTTGAAACGAACCGGCTGCAACCCGAAGCGATCGCCCAGACCGCCAAAGCGGTGGCGGATTTCGTGAAAAAAGCCCGCGACGCCGGAGCGGCCAGCATCCGGGTCGTGGCCACGAGCGCCGCCCGCGACTCGATTAATCCCACGGAGTTGACCGGTGCCATCGAACAGGCCGTCGGGTTGAAGGTGGAGATCATTTCCGGCGACCAGGAGGCGGATTGGGGATTTCAGGGCGTGACGAGCGACCCGGACCTGGCCGCGCACCCGTTGTTGTTGCTGGATGTGGGCGGCGGCAGCACGGAATTCATTCTCGGCCTCGGCGAACAAAAGCACTTCCGCCACAGCTTCCAACTGGGCACGGTGCGTTTGCTGGAGAAACTGCCGCACAGCGATCCGCCGACGCCCGAGGAGTTGGCGCGCTGCCGGCAATGGGTGGCTGATTTCTTGGAGCAGGAAGTGCGTCCGAAATTGGGGCCCGCGTTGCGCCGGGAAAAGAAGCTGGATTCCGAACGGCACCCGGTGCAACTCGTCGGCATCGGCGGCACCAGCACCATTCTCGCCCGCATGGAGGCGCGGCTCGACAGCTTCGACCGTGAACGGATCGAAGCGACGCGGCTGACCCGCGCCCAGCTCCGGGCGCACGTGGAACGGCTCTGGAGCCTGCCGCTGGCCGAGCGCCGGATGACCGTTGGCCTGCCAAAAAAGCGCGCGGATGTGATCCTGACGGGCGTCGTGATCTACGAGGGCGTGATGAACGCCTTTGAATTTGATGAGTTGCGCGTGAGCACCCGGGGGCTGAGGTTCGCGGCGCTGATGGAGGGTTAGCCAACCGGCAGGCGCCCGCTTACTGCAAGCGCGAGTCTTTGAGGAAGGCCGCATGGCTGTCCAGAAAGAGGCGGTTGCGGCCGCCGGGATGGACGGCACGGCCGCGCAGCTCGGGATCGACGCTGGCGATGGTTTTCGGAAAATAGGGATCGACGGTCAGTTCGATGTCGCTCAGACCATTGACGATGCCGATGGTGGCATCAAAGTTCGCCTGGAGGTCGGCCACGGCTTGGGAGATGGATTTACCCCAGAAATCGGTGGGCGGTACCGGGTCGTCCGGACGGTCGAAGCGCCACATCCAATAGCGGGTCACGGGCGCGTTGCTCGCCGTGGAGATGGATTGCGCGACCTGCACTACGTCGCGCAAAGGGGAAGCGACCACGCCGGGGCAGGACCAGATGTCACTGTTGGGACAATAGTTTTGCAGGACAATGGCGGCCCAGCCGGCGCGCGGATCGGATGTGGGCCAGCTCGTCCAAGGTTTGTAGCCGCCGGGCAAGCTTGACTTAAGGTCGCGGCGATCCGGGAAATGGTCCTCGTGTTCATCCAAATAAATTTGGGAAGCGATGCCGAGCTGTTTCAAATTGGAAAGGCAGGCGGCCTGCTGGGCTTTTTTCTTGGCGCGGCTCAAGGCGGGCAGCAACAGGCTGGCCAGGATGGCGATAATGGCGATGACCACCAACAGCTCGATGAGCGTGAAGGCGCGGCGACAACGGTTGTTATTTTTCGCCAGGGTCATGGCCGACTCAGTCTGACACGATTCCGGATGAAACGCGGCGCGCAAGGGGGGTGCCGGGCGCGATGAGAATCTGAGGAACGGTGTTCAACAAATCTGAGGCTACACGGCGCGCAATGACCCGTCAACGTTGAGGCGCGTGGCCTCCAGACCAGGCTTGGGGGCTGTTATGGCGGCATTTTAACGGCGAAGCCAGGCGGTTTGCAAAAAGCAGTAGAGAATCTTCGAACTTATGGGAATACTGGGGGCGACATGAAGATCGATCTGACCCGCTCTGAATACACCCGCGGCGAATTGCGCCGGGCCGACTTGAAGCCCAGCCCGTTCGACCAGTTCGCCGTGTGGTTCGAGGAGGCCTGCCGCGGCGGGGTCATCGAGCCGAACGCGATGAGCCTGGCCACGGCCTGGGCCGATGGGCGACCGCTCGTGCGGACGGTGTTGATGAAGAGCTATGACGCGCACGGGTTTGTGTTTTTCACCAACCTGGAGAGCCGGAAGGCGCGGCAGATCCGGGAGAACCCGAACATCGCGCTGCTGTTTCCGTGGCTGGCGCTGGAACGGCAGGTCATCGTTACCGGGAAGGCGGAGCGGGTTTCCCTGGCGGAAACGCTCGCTTATTTTCTGACGCGGCCCCGCGGGAGTCAACTGGGCGCGTGGGTGTCGCAGCAAAGCTCGGTGATCACCACGCGCAAGCTGCTGGAAGCGAAGCTGGAAGAGATGGAGCGCAAGTTCGGCGAGGGCGAGGTGCCGGTGCCCTCGTGGTGGGGCGGGTTCCGGGTGGTGCCGCAGGAGATCGAATTTTGGCAAGGACGCGCGAGCCGGTTGCACGACCGGTTTCTTTACACGCGCCAGCCGGATGACTCGTGGAACATCGACCGGCTCGCACCGTGAGCTGGAGCGGGCGCAGGCGCGCTCCGGTTGAGGGCACAGGCTGCCAGTTTCCAACTTAGGCCTCGTGCGGAAATAACCTGCTACGATCTGCTGGTCCTCCGAGCGCCAGCCGGCGTTGCTCCTCGGTCACAGATCCCTTTGGATATGCTCCCTCGTCGCGCCTTGGCTGGCACCCGGATGCCGGCGCAGCTCGTATCAGCTTATTTCCGCACGAGGCCTTAGCCGGAACCATGCCGTAGGATTTCATTTCCAGCCTTGTTTTACCCGCTGAAGGCAGGTCGATTTTCTACTGCATTGCAGTTGGGAAAGGGGCTGAGGATTTTCCCCCAAAGCCGCCGCCACCA
>JAQGOT010000244.1 GCA_028293465.1 Pedosphaera sp.
TCAAGCGGGCTGCTTATGAATAAACCCATTCCAACGATTCTTCATGTGGACGACGACCCCAACGACCGGCTGTTGGTGGCGACCGCCTTTCGGCATGTAATATTGCCGCTGAACCTGCGCGCCGAAGAAAACGTGGAAAAATCGCTGGAATACCTCGCCGGCACCGGAGCCTATTCCAATCGCGACCGCTATCCCTTTCCAGCCCTGGTTTTGCTGGACCTGAGACTTCCGCGTAAATCCGGTTTGGAGGTCTTGGCCTGGATACGGGACCAGCCCGATTTACAAAACTTGCCGGTGGTGATCCTGAGCTCCTCGGCGCAGGAATCAGATACGTTGACGGCCTGGCAAATGGGGGTAAACGGTTACTTTTCCAAACCGGTATCCTTGGCGCCCCTCCGGCAGATCGTCGCGGAAATTTGCTCAAAATGGCTGGCTTCAGGCCGCGATATTCCTTCGCTTCCAACGTCAGGAAACGGATGAGGCCGGGTATCAGCCGGGGAAGCAGGTGTTGCCCTGGTGCTGGCGACGTCGGCCGCGCCCCGCATCGGACCCCCTCTGATTGCAATTGATATTCCACGTCAATTGCTTGAAACTCTCCCCATGCGGAGGAGCCTCGTCATCATCGTTTCAGCAATCGTTCTGCTCACCATTGTCATCGCGGTCTGGTGGGGGCTGAGCCACAAAGTTTCCTTTACGTTCGTCCGTTATGTTCAGTCACCGGCGGATAAAACCTGGACGGCGGAATTGCGACTTGAGAACAACGTCGGTTGGCCCATCCAATATCAAAACACCACGACCTATAAACGGCACGTTCCGGGTTGTGTATATCGGGAAAAACTGACCAGCGGTTGGAGTGCCGCCCAACAGGACCCCTGGCCGAACGCCGAGGCCTCTGCTCAATACTTTGCGCTGTTCCCCGGGAAAAATGCCATCATCACAATTCCGTTGGCGCCGGGAACCCCGCCAAGAATCGTCGGCATCCAATATAATCTTTGTGATGGTCCAAAAAGCGCTTTCACCAGACGCATCGAGACATTGGTCAGCCGCGTAAAAAGGTTGCTAAACATCCACAATGACTCAGGCCCGGAAGTCTGGTGCCCGGAAGCCCTGACCGCTCCCTCAACCCCTCTGGCCCACGCTGAAAGCGAAACAATCTTGTTGTGCTGTTATTTCCCGCTTCCGCCTAGCCCTTGCCCGGGCAACAATCTGATTCAGTGACTTGCATCTTGCTCAGGACTGAAATCAACGCCCCGATTGGACGCGTGTTTGATTTGGCGCGCAGCATCGGGTTGCACGAGCACTCCACGCACGGCACCAACGAGCGCGCGGTCGGTGGTGTGACCTCCGGGCTCATCGGGATTGGTCAGGAAGTCACCTGGCGAGCCCGACATTTTGGAATTGTTCAGCACCTCACCGTGAAAATCACCAAATTAGATCGTCCGAACCATTTTCAGGACGTGATGGTTTCTGGAGCCTTCAAATCCTTGCGACACGATCATTCCTTCAGCGAACATGGGACCGGCACCCTGATGATCGACCAATTCGATTTTGAAGCGCCTCTCGGCTGGCTCGGACGCTGCGCAGAACGCTTGTTCTTGGAAAGCTACATGCGCCGCTTCCTGCTCCAGCGGAATCAGGTTCTGAAAGAAATTGCCGAGTCGGAAAACTGGAAGCAGTATCTTGAAACCTAGGCTGAGCCAGTTTTCTGAGGCCTGAAACTGCTGGCAGCCCGGAGTCGGTCCAATTCTCCAAGGAACACCTCTAGCGCGATCTGTCCGCCAAAGCAAAGAGTCGCAGCAAGTCCTTTGGTGCCTTCCGGGTTTCGCGACCGCCTGCGGATTGAGTTGTAACACCGTTGTGGTGTAAGCTTGTGTTAATGAACGACCCGGTTGAATTGCTTTTCGCGCAGTTGGAATCCCATTCGCGCGAAACCGCGATGGAGTCATCTCTGGCTCTTGCGTGTTTGCTGGAAAGAGCTTTGTGGCCTGGGCGGTACGAATCGACCCACCAATTGGTTTTGCCTCCGGAATTGCAGAAGCTGCGGCTCGAAGCCGGTGCTGAAGTTGACACCTTCATATTGAGGCTCTGCGAAACACTCGCTTCACCAACGGTTTCCCTTGATGCGCGCCTCACCATCAGCAGCGTCCTTGGAAAAACGGGGCGTGCGCTATATGTCAAAGCCATCCTTTCGTTGTTGGAACAGGAATGTGAATCGTTGAGCGATGAAAACCTTTATGGTCTATTGGCCTCCATTCCCTCAGGATTTCTTGCTTCGCAGCCCCGAGCCCAACTACTCGCTTTGGTGGAGGAATATCACACGGTTTCTGTTCTCCAGCGGTTTTCGAGCCGAGGAAGTCCCAGACTGAGTGATTCCTTATTTGCTTTTCAATCATGCCTTTCAAGGCTCCAAACGGGCTGCTAACCATGGTAAAAATACGCGCGAGCTGTGTGGTTGTCGGGCCTGAATTTTCTCCGCAAAGATTTTCAAAAATCAGCTTGGTCAAGCCGGTCGAAGCTGGTGAACCCGGTGCCCTTGGCAAAGTGGGTCGTTACCGAGGGAAGCCGACTCCCTATGGCCATGCTACGATCGAGGTTTCGGACCGAGCCGAAACTGACTGGTCGCGATTTGACGATTTGCTGGCCGTGCTGGAAGGCTGCATCCATGCTTTGCGGGAAACCGGAGCAGAGGACATAACCCTGATGTGCAGTTTGTTTCACAATGGACAATGCAACTTTGCTTTTTCCCGAGACCAACTGAGGCGCATTGCTGCCTTAGAAGTTGAACTGACAATTTCGTGCTATGGCGCGGAGGTTGAATAACAAACACGGTTGCTCGGTTTAAAGGCGAGTAAGGATCTAGCAGCGCTAACAAAGGGGCGGTCCGTCAAGACGGGTTGCGACCAGTCCAAAGTTAAGCCTCCCCAAGTTTATTTCTCCCTTGAGTTGTCATCCTGCTTCCTCAGAGTTCGTTTAGCGGAGGGTTTGCGAACCCGACCTTGCTATTGTTTGCTTCCAATCCGCCCGCCATGTGTCCGCAGACGCACAGGGTGTGCCTTTGAACACCCATGTGCTCCCGCGGTCAACGCGCGTAAACGCTCAGACGAACATTCCCCCCTTTGGTATTCAAAGCAATGGCGTCAACGTTGGAATTAACTCATCCGCCGCCGGAGCTGACGGACGGCGATGCTGATCGAGCGTCGTGCGATCATCCCGCGTTTTCACCTGTAATCGGTTTCACGAAGTGAAGTGAAATAATTTGTTGGAAATTTTTGCTTGAATAAATTGAGAGTTTTAGTTCTGATTACGAAACCTATGAGGGAAATCTTCCGGCTCATCTTTATTCTGCTGCTTTCGTTCTTTGCCCTGATAGGGCATGCTCAAACCACTGTCCCCCTGCCTGGACGAGTTTTAGTGAAGTTGACGCCTGACTATTTGCGTTCGGTCGTTTACGCGCTCAACGCGGCAAACGGGAGCAGTGCCGGGACGTTGCTGTCGTTGAACGCCACAAACGGCGCGGTGATAAATGAAATCGGCGTGGGATTAAACCCCACGGATATGGCCCTGACCCCGGCCGGAGATTTCCTCTACGTCATCAATGCCGGCAGCCGGACCATTTCCAAGGTGGATTTGGTCTCGTTCACGGTCCAATCATCAAAACCCATAACAACGCCGCGCACGTACAGCCCTTCAAATCCGCTCTACCTGGTTGCAAACAACTCGGGAACGATCTATTTCACCGATGGCGCATGGGGGCCGGAGGTCTATGCCTTCGACTATGCCGGCGGAAGCCAGACATTGATCCTGGATACGGGAGGCAACCAATATTTCGGCGCGGGCGGAATTGCGCTGTCCAAGAACGCCAGCACGCTCTACACCTGGCAGCAGTACGGCTGGAGCGCTGGCAGCGGTAATTCGTCAATCGCCAACTTCTTGATCAATCCCAACTCATTAACCGCCCTGACCAGTGGCCCGAACCAAAACCGCGATCCACTCAATACCCCCATTTTTCTCGACGGCGCTGAAAGGTGGGTTTTCAACAAGGTTCAAAAGGTTTCCGCCACGAACGCCGCGGTTCTTCTGACCCAGTTCACCGACAATATTTATGGTATTTCGCTGGATGGTTCGGTCGCGTTTGGTCCGACCCAGGTTTTCAACGCCCAGACCGGCATCGTGATCACCAACCTGCCTTTCTCGACCGCGGTGCAATCACTTTCCGGCGACCAGAAGAAGTTGTTCCGCTATAATTCCTCCACTGCCAGCGTCGTCATTTATGACATGGCCACCATCGCCTCCATCAGTGGCCTGGCCATCGTGCCGACTCCGGCAGACGGCAGCGTGGTGGCCCAAGCGCCAACAAATTTGGTGTGGTCGCCATCGGCTACCGCGCTCTCCTATGGCATATTTTTCGGCACCAATCAGGCGTCGGTTACGGCGGCAACCGCTGCGTCGCCGCTTTACCTGGGCCAGACCACCGCCACCAGCATTGCACCCGGGCAGCAGCTCTTGCCGGGCAATACTTACTACTGGCGAGTGGATACAATTGGTTTCAACGCCACGAACCAAGGCCCGGCCTGGTCCTTCACGGTTTCCCCGGTCGCCATCACCCCGACGCAAATTTCTGTCGGTGGCATCGCCGGCTACAGTCCTGCCAATGTGAACCTGTCCCTGACGAGCGCCGTGCCCACTGCGTGGTCTGCTGCCGTGACCGGCTCGCCATGGTTGACGCTGAATTCATCAAACGGAACGACGCCATCAACCATCAGCGCTTCCTTCAACACGGCCGCGTTCGCCGTTGGAACCTACTCAAACAACATTGAGTTCACCATCGGCAGCTTGCATGTCGAGGTGCCCGTCATAGTTAATATCGCCAAGTTGAACATAACCAAAATGGTTGCAGACCTCCAGCGTCCTTACATTTACGCTTTG
>JAQGOT010000246.1 GCA_028293465.1 Pedosphaera sp.
TGGCCGACCTGCTGACCGGCTCTTTCGTCATTGAGAATATCTTCCAAATTCCAGGCTTAGGGACGCCCTTTATTAATAGCGAGCTAAACCGGGACCAGCCGGTGATCGTCGGGTTGGTTATTCTCTACGCGGCTTTGCTCCTGAGTTTGAATCTCCTCGTGGATCTCGCCTATATGTTTCTGGATCGGAGGGTGAAGTATGAGTGAGTCTCCGGCGCAGAAACCCGCGTTGAAGGTGGACGCTGCAGCTTCCAGCCCTCAACTGCATCTGAGCCCGAATCAAAAAGCCTGGAGCCGGTTCAAGCGCAACCGTATGGCCGCGATCAGCACTTGGTTTTTGGCGGGACTGTTGCTGGTGGTGATCGGTTGGCCCATCACGTTGAAATTGGCGAGTGCTTCCGGACCCAAGGGCAAGGCATTCGCAATTCAATATGATCCAACCCGGCTCTCGGACCTTTCCTTTGAACCTCCGACGGCGACACATTGGTTCGGAACGGATGTTCACGGCCGCGATCTGTTCTCCCGCGTTCTCTACGGAGCGCAGGTGTCCCTTTTGGTTGGCGCTGTCAGTGCCATCGTCAGTTTGGTGATCGGGGTGTTGTGGGGAGCGGTGGCGGGTTACTTGGGTGGACGCTGGGATGAACTGCTGATGCGCTTTGTTGATATCCTTTATTCGCTTCCATCCATCATCTTCGTTATTGTGGTGATCACCACGATGGAGGGGACAGTCAGACATTGGATGGCTCACTTTAATAGCCCGGAACTGACAAAAATGGCGCGCTTGCTTTTGCTGTTCGTTGGGCTGGGCGCGGTTTCTTGGCTGAACATGGCGAGG
This sequence comes from Pedosphaera sp., assembly GCA_028293465.1. Classification (GTDB taxonomy): domain Bacteria; phylum Verrucomicrobiota; class Verrucomicrobiia; order Limisphaerales; family Pedosphaeraceae; genus JAQGOT01. Next base: position 835 of record JAQGOT010000246.1, read on the forward strand.
ATTGTGCGCGGCCAGGTGCTGACCTTGCGGACACGCCCTTTCGTAGAGGCTAGTCGGACTTTGGGCGCGGGACATAGGCACATTCTATTCCGCCACATCCTGCCGAATGTTTTTGGCGTGGTAATCGTATATTTGACGCTAACGGTTCCTGCGGTCATTTTGTACGAATCTTTCTTGAGTTTTCTGGGCTTCGGCATTCAACCGCCCATGGCGAGTTGGGGCTCGTTGATCGCCGAGGGGGCGGGCCAGATCAACACGATCCGGATTTACTGGTGGCTGCTGGCGTTTCCCGGCGGCGTAATGATCAGCACCTTGCTCGCCTTGAACTTCTTGGGCGACGGCCTCCGCGATGCCTGGGACGTCCGCCGGGATCAATAACTCGGAGCGTCTGAGTCACTCAGTAAGTAAGTGGATGGGAACAGGCTGCGATAGGCCGGGCACTTAATTCCTCACCCCGTTTCAAACGTTGCTTGCTTCGCCGGATTTCTCGCTTAATATGGTGCGGCGGGACTGATATTAGAAAAAGTAATCCAGCAGAAATGGTTGGACCTCCCGTCAGAAGGTTCGTGTTGGCTTGAGCTCGGTTAATTAATAAAGAAAAACTATGGCAGTTAAAGTTGCAATCAATGGGTTCGGTCGTATTGGTCGTCTGGTGTTTCGCGCCATCGCCGAACAGGGCTTGTTGGGCAAGGAAGTACAGGTCGTCGCGGTCGGGGACATCGTTCCCGCCGACAACCTGGCCTACCTCCTGAAATACGATTCCACCCAGGGCCGCTTTCAAGGCGAGGTTGCCTCCAAGAAGTCCACGCCCGACAAATTGGAAGACGACGTGTTGGTCGTCAACGGCCACGACATCCTGGTGGTCAGCGCCAAGGACCCTTCCGGACTGCCTTGGAAACAGCTCGGCGTCGATATCGTCATTGAATCGACCGGCCTGTTCACCGACGGCGAGAAAGCCAAAGGCCATCTGGTCGCTGGCGCCAAGAAGGTCATCATTTCGGCTCCCGCCAAGAACGAGGACATCACTGTCGTCGTGGGTGTGAACCATGAGAAGTATGACCCGGCCAAGCACCATATCATTTCCAACGCCTCCTGCACCACCAACTGCCTCGCGCCGCTGGTCCATGTGCTGCTCAAGGAAGGCTTCGGCATCGAGGAAGGCCTGATGACCACCATTCATTCCTATACCGCCACCCAGAAAACGGTGGACGGCCCCAGCAAAAAGGATTGGAAGGGCGGACGGAGCGCGGCCATCAACATCATTCCTTCGAGCACCGGCGCCGCCAAAGCGGTCGGCCTGGTTTGCCCGGAAGTCAAAGGCAAACTGACCGGCATGTCCTTCCGCGTGCCAACCCCGACGGTTTCCGTCGTGGACCTGACCGTGCGCACGGTCAAGGAAACGAGTTATAAGGAAATCTCCGCGGCCCTGGAAAAGGCGAGCAAGACCTATCTGAAGGGCATCTTGGAAACCACGGCAGACGAAGTGGTGAGCACCGATTTCATTCACTCCAAGGCCTCGTCCATCTATGACATCGGCTCCGGCATTGAATTGAACAGCCGCTTCTTCAAGTTGGTGAGCTGGTATGACAATGAGTGGGGCTACAGCAATCGCGTGGGCGATCTGTTGAAATATATCATCGGCAAAGGCCTCTAAGCCAAATCGGCATTTTCAGACGGCGATTCAGAAATGAATCGCCGTTTTTTTGCGCCCACGTCCGGCCCGGGTTCAGCCAACCCCGGGGCACGCGCTGCGACCAAACGAAACCCGCTGGCGCAGCCGAATTCAATGGCGTTGCCGGCCAATCATTCTTGGATTTCTCGCGGCCCTCAAATTGTTTGTAACCTTTCCGGATCGGCGTCCATATATTGGTAAGATGATCACTGACGACATGGACTTGGTCCGGGAATATGCCCGACACAATTCCGAGGAGGCGTTTGCCACGCTCGTGTCGCGGTATGTCAACCTGGTCCATTCTGTCGCCTCGCGCCGGGTTTATGACGCACATTTGGCGGAGGAGGTCACCCAGGCGACTTTCATCATTCTGGCGCGCAAAGCGGGATCGCTCAACTCGAAGACGGTCCTCGCCGCCTGGCTTTGCCGCACGGCTCAATACGTCGCCGCCGACGCCCTCAAAACCCAGCGCCGCCGCCAACGGCGCGAACAGGAACTGCACATGGAATCCGTTTTGAACCACACTGAACCCGAATCCCAGGCTTGGACCGAAATCGCCCCGGTGTTGGACACGGCCATGGCCCAACTTGGCGAGCAGGATCATTGCGCCATTGTCCTGCGGTTTTTTGAACGCAAGGATTTGAAGCAAATTGGAGCCGCGTTGGGCGTCAGCGAAAACACGGCCAAGACCCGCGTCAGCCGCGCGACGGAGAAATTGCGGAGGTTTTTCATCCGGCGGGGAGTCACTTTGTCGGCGGCGGCGATCGCCGGCGCGATCTCGGCAAATTCCGTTCAAGCCGCACCCATCGGGCTGGCGACCTCCGTCACGGTCGCCGCCGTCAAAGGCACCGTTGTGACGGCCTCAACCTTAACCCTCATCAAAACCACACTGAAAATTATGGCCTGGACAAAACTTAAAACCGTTGCCGGCATCGGCGTGCTCGCTGTGCTGGTGACCGGCACCGCCACCATCGTGATCCACAAGGTCGGCGCGCAGACCAACGGCCTGAACGCTTCGGGCAAACCCTCCGGGTTCGCTTTCGCCGGTTACGCCACGCCTGAAGCCTCCCTTCAATCGATGCTTTGGGCGGCGAGTCTCGGCGATATGGCTAAACTCACGAACGGCGTCACTCCGCAGGAGTTGGAAAGATTCGGCCGTCAAATGCAAGGGAAGACCGAAAGCGAGATCCGGCGGGAAACCATTGCTTGGGCGAACGGCATGGTTGATTACAAAATCACCCAGCGAGACGTGATTTCCGATGGGGAGGTTCACTTGCATATCCACGCCACGCCATCGAACGATTCGCTCCGCACCGGGAAAGCTGTCGTCGTCCTTAAAAAAATCGGCAACGAGTGGAAGAATGCCGGTGAGGCACATTAACGCGGCGTCGACTGATTGAAACGCCCCCGACCGGGGCTGTTCGCCGCCACATCCACGCCATACGGTGACGGTCAAGCAGGGGGCATCTGCTCCATTCAAGCGACATGAAATTCAAACGCGCGTTCACGCTCATCGAATTGTTGGTGGTGATTGCCATCATTGGAATACTGGCTGCGCTTTTGTTGCCCGTTCTCAGCCGCGCCAAGCAATCCGCCCGGCGAACCGCCTGTGTCAGCAACCTGCGGCAGGTCAACCTGGCCATCCACCTCTACGCGGATGATTTCACGGATGCTTTGCCGGTTTTGCCAGACCCAAACCCGTATCCCAATGGAGTTGGCGCATACTATAAACAACTGGTAAAACCTTATTTGGGATTGACCGGACCCGCCGCCCTGAACGAGAGCGTTTTTATTTGTCCCGCGGATCCAATTTTTTACACACAAGTCGGACACGCTTTCACGAGTTACACGTTCAACGGGTATAAGACAGGGCCGGACGCTCTGCCTCGAATAACGGGTCAAAAGCTGGGTGCCATCAAGAGTCCCACCAAAGCCGTGTTGGTGGGCGAAGTCCCCGCGTTTTTCGGCGGTTCCTGGCATCCTTTGTTCAACGGAGACCATCCAGACGCCAAAAATGTCCTGAGCTTTGTCGATGGCCACGCGGGATTCATCAAAATCTATTGGAATGGCATCGCTGATTCAAATCCCGCCAACTATGAGCCGCCTGCCGGTTACGATTATAATTGGGCTGGAGAATGAAGCCTCCGGCGATTTTACAAAATCCGTTCTCCACGAAACGACCGTGCGCGCGGGTGCCATCCGATCAGAGCTGAATCCTGCGCGGATACTGTTGATTGGCTTCGTAGTAGGTCTTCTTGAGCTTGATGCTCGGATCGTCGGCGGCCGGTTGGATGGTCCCGTTCACGTCGGTCGCGCGGGAGACCAGGGAGTGCTCGCCTGACTTTGAATCCTTCCAATCGTAAGTCCAGAAGGTCCAGGCATATTTGGCCTGCTGCTTGCGGTCGAGTTGGGCGGTGAGCCATGGACCGTCGTCGATCTTCAACTCCACGTGCTTTAATGGCGTACCGTCAGTCCAGGCCGCCCCCGTGATGCGCACGGTGCCATCTGGCCGCCGCACCACGCGGGCGACTACTGACTTCACATTCATCCGGGTGACGCTGGTTTCGCGCCAGACGGTGCAATCCGGACGTTCCTCGCCGCGGATGGTGACGTAATCCCGGGCCATAAAACGGCCCATGAACCGGCGGTCCTGCACTTCAATTCGCTTGAGCCACTTGACCCAGGCCACGCCATACCAGCCCGGTACGATCAAGCGCAACGGAAACCCGTGTCCGGGCGGCAGCGGTTTGCCGTCCATCTCATAGGCCAGAAGGATCCTGTCTTGCAGGGCGTCCTCGACGGAGAGGCTGCGGGCAAAGTTTTGCAGATAATCGTGGTCTTTGATCTTCTCCGTCTTTTCATCCGCGCCAAAGAACACGACTTCGATGCCTGCCTTTTTCAAACCACATTCGCGCAGGAGCGGTCCCAGCGGCGTGCCGGTCCAGCGGGTATTGCCGACCGCCCCCATGAAGGTGGGCGAGGAGCCGTTGCCGGAACATTCCAGGGTGGCGATGATTTCCTTGCGTCGCCGCGATTTGATTTCCTCCAAGGAAAAAATCTTCGGCTTCTTCACGAGCCCGGTGATCTCAAGGTGCCATTGCGCCATGTCCACTTTGGCCGCCCCGTAATGGCTGACCGCAAAAAAATCCTCCTCCGGGGTCATCCATTGGGTGAGTTGGCCCCATTGAATCATGGGCCGGTTGGGCGTGGCAGGGAGTCGATCCAGGAACGGCACCAAGGTTCCCGTCGCTTCCGGTTGGGAGAAGCCGAAGGCGGCGAGTGGAAATTGGGAGAACGCGAGCGCGGCCGTGGCCACGCTGCCTTTGATCATATCCCGACGGGTAATGGGCTTGGGCACAGCTCGGATCCTGCCACGAACTCTCCAGAGAGACAAACTAATCCGACCGGCCAATTCCGTGGAGCAATTCGAAGCGCCGATCAGAGCTTGCGAATCTCATCCCAGAGCGGTTGGAGATCGGGGTCCCGCAGGGCCATTCGCTGGATGGCTTCACGACCACCGACCTCCAGTGCGCGTTGGAAGAGTGCTCGAGCCTCGTCCAATTGCTCCAGTTGGCACGCGTAACAAGCGAGGTTGTAGGCAACGGTGGGGTTTTCGGGGAACTTTTCCAGCGCTGGCAAAAGAGCTTCCCAAGCCGCCGGTAATCCACCGCCGGGCGCGCGCCGCAAGGCATAAGCTTGATGCAGCCAACCGACCGGGCTTCCGGGCAGGAGCCCAAGCAGGGTGCGCGCAACCTCCAAGGCGGCCGACCAATCCTGTTCCGTCGTGAACACTTCCCAACGGAGATCCAGCACCGCGGGATGCTTTTGTAAAGCGGCGGAGACTTGCTCCAATTCGAGGCGGGCTTCGGCGGTATTGCCCAACTCCAGCCAGCCTTCTGCGGCGGAAACCAGAAACGAATCAGGCGGCTCAATTGGTTGCATCGGCCCGATGATAAGGGAGCTGTCAACCGTGCCGGTTTGCGCCCGCGCTTCGTGCATCCCACGCTGGCTTTTTAGCCGGGCTCACGCTAGAATTGTCCCGCTTATGAAAACTCTACTATCCACGTTGCTTACTTTGGCCTGCGTTCTGAGCGCCCGCGCGCAGGTGCATACCGAAACGATTGAATACAAGGACGGTGATACTGTCCTGGAAGGTTTTTCCGCTTATGACACCTCCATCCAGGGAAAGCGTCCCGGCGTCTTGATCGTGCATCAATGGAAGGGCTTGACCGATTACGAGAAACACCGCGCCGAAATGCTGGCGAAACTTGGCTACAACGTCTTTGCCCTGGACATCTACGGCAAGGGAATCCGGCCGAAGGATGCGCAGGAAGCGGGAGCTTTGGCCGGCAAATATAAGGGGGATCGCGAGTTGTTGCGGCGGCGTGCCAATGCCGGTCTGGCGGTGCTGGAAAAGCAGGCGTTGACGGACCCTAAACGCGTGGCGGCCATCGGCTATTGCTTTGGCGGCACGACGGTCATCGAACTGGCGCGGAGCGGCGCGGACATTTCCGGGGTGGTGAGCTTTCACGGGGCGCTGGATTCCCCCAAACCCGAGGACGGGAAAAACATCAAGTGCAAGGTGCTGGCGCTGCACGGGGCGGACGACCCGTTTGTTCCCGCCAAGGATGTCGCGGCGTTTGAAGATGAAATGCGGCAGGCCAAGGTGGACTGGCAGCTCGTGAAATTCGGCGGTGCCGTCCATTCCTTTACGGAAAAGGCCGCCGGCGATGACAACTCCAAAGGCGCGGCTTATAATGAGAAGGCCGACCGACGTTCCTGGGAGGATATGCAGCGGTTCTTCGCGGAAATATTTCACTGAAACCTGGGTGGGGCGGGCCGGCCATTTTCACCCGAGCATGGACAAAGTCGAAGACCAGTCGCTGGTGCAGACGTACGGCAAGAAAAGCCTGCCCATTGTGCTGCTTTTGTTTTGTGCGCTGGCGCTGCTCGTGACCGGCATCTTCCGGCCGTTCACGCAAGTGACGAAACTGTGGATTTTTGAGAATCAGGTTTCGGTTTATGACGGGCTGATCACGCTGATGAAGGCGCAGGAGTATTTTCTCTTCACCATCCTGCTGGTCTTCACGGTCATTTTTCCGTTCGTGAAGATCCTTTCTCTCCTTACGTTGTGGCTGAAAGGCGGCCTGAGCAGGAAGCGCATCGTCCAGCTCTACAACTTCGTGGCTCACCTTGGCAAATGGTCGATGTTGGATGTGTTTGTGGTGGCCAACCTGGTGCTGTTGCTGAAATCCGGAAGCGTTGCCTCCATTCAAATCCGGGATGGTTTCTTTCTTTTCTTTGCCTCGGTGATGCTGACCCAGGCGGCCTCGGTCTGGATCGGCGTCATCGCCCGTAAAAACCTTGAAGCCGGCTGAATTGGGGCGTCGCCTGCGGATGGGGCCACTCCCCCACGGCCTCATCCCCGCTTTCAATGTTACGCTGGGGCATGGTGAAGGTCGTGAAAGGGTTCTGGCGGTTGTTGAAAGCAACGGCGTTGGCTTGGTACGAGGATGAAGTGCAGCGGTTGGGCGCGGCTCTGGCTTTCTACACGGTGCTGGCACTGCCCCCGTTGTTTGTGATTGTCTTTTTTATCGCCGGGTTGCTTTTCGATGCGGCGTCGGCCCGCGCGCAAATCTTCGATCAAATTAATCAGTTGATTGGGGAACCGGGCGGCAAGGCCCTGCAAAGCGTGCTGGCCAATCCGCAGCAACAAACCCACGGGGTCGTTGCCACCGGTGTCGCGATCATCACCCTGCTGCTCACCACCACCGGGGTTTTCCTGGAACTGCAAAGCGACTTGAACCGGATCTGGGGCGTGCAGACAAAACCGGGCCGGGCTGTGCTGGGATTTCTGCGGGATCGCCTGCTTTCCTTTGCCCTCATCGTGGGCATCGGGTTTTTGTTGCTGGTTTCGCTGATCGTGAGCGCGGCCCTGGCGGCCTTGAACAAATATTTTGGCAGCCTGATTCCCGCGGCTGGAAGCTTCTGGCAGGTGGTGAATCTGCTGGTCTCCTTGGGCGTCATCACGGTGATGTTTGCGCTGATTTTCAAAACCCTGCCCGACGTGGAGATGGCGCTGTCGGATGTCTGGGTGGGCGCGGTGATCACGGCGGTGCTGTTCACGGCGGGGAAATCGCTGCTAGGGCTCTATTTGGGGCGCAGCACCATCGCCACCGCCTATGGCGCGGCGGGTTCGGTGATCATCATCCTGCTCTGGGTTTATTACTCCGCGCAGATTCTTTTTTTCGGCGCTGAGTTCACCCAAGTGTATGCCTGCCGCTTTGGCAAGCGCATGAAACCGGCCCGGCACGCCCGCTGGATTGATGAGGAGGGCACTGCCGGAATGCGGGATGACCGTGAACCTGAAGTGCCTTCACGGTTGGGTCGGCAGCAACAAATGGTGCGGAGCGTGTCGGAAAAGATTCACTCCTGGCAATCCGTCAAGGGACGATGATCCAAGGTGCCGTTGCCGTCTTCCCCCCGGCGTCCGAAGTCAGTAACGCACCAGCTTTCGGCCCTCCGGTTGGCAGGGTGCAATAACGAAGCCGTCTGCCTTGGAAGGCAGACGGCTTTGCCTGGCCGCCCGGTCAAGCGTTCCGGTCAAGGAATGTTGTTCGGCGGCGTGATGGGAGGATTATTGTTGTTATAAACCGGCGCGCTGTTGGTCCGGCCGGTGGGGCTCATCGGCATCGATTGAACCGTGATATTGTTTACCAGTTGCCTCACACCCTCTATGCGTGAGGCAATCTGGGCCGCCTGTTGCTTTTGATCCGGCGTGGCGACGAACCCGTTCAATTGGACGGTGCCATTGAAGCTGCTCACGTCCACATTGGGGAATTTATACACGGGTGCATCATCCAAAGCACCCTTGACTCTCGACGCCACCTTGCGGTCATCGATGTAGGTTCCGGTGGTGCGACCCCCGGTGTTGCAGCCGGTCAGGCCCGCCACCGCCACTGCCGTCCCGAGACATGCGGCCAGCATCAATTGTTTGATTTGCATAATTTAAGTTTTGTTGTCCTTGTTTGCCAAGGAACTTAGGCTGCGACCGGGCTTCCAGCCATGGGGTATTTCCCGACTTGAGAAAGAGGTAGGCGGATCCCCGGGTAGATGGGGGCCGAAAGGCTCGGAAATCCTGCTTATCAGAGCGCCCAAAGCATGGCTTAATACCAGGATGCGAATTACCGGCGGAGAATCATCGGGTCGGATTTTGAAAGTGCCCAAGGGTCTGGACGTGCGGCCGACGCCGGACCTTGTCAAACAGGCGATCTTTAACAGTCTCGGCGGACGCGTGGAGGGGGCGCGGGTTCTGGAACTGTTTGCGGGGACGGGCGCGTTGAGTTTGGAATC
>JAQGOT010000350.1 GCA_028293465.1 Pedosphaera sp.
TTGTCGCCACCGTTTACAGGAAAATACGTGTTTATGAGGGCCATGGGCAAACTGCACAGGCTCGCCAAAGGTGTCCACTATAAAAAGGTGGGACTGATAAACATTAAGAGCGTTGAGGGAGACGGTCTCCCTACGGTAAGAGAGTTGTTGTTCGTTAAGCGACGAACACCAACAACAACACTAAACCGATAAGGAGACCGAAATGAAAGACTTGATGGCGGGAATCGACCTGCATAGCAACAATATTGTGGTGGCCCTGATGGACAAGAAAGGCAAACGCGTGGCGCAGCAAAAGCTGCCCTGTGAGCTGGCGGCCATGGTGAAGTTTCTGGCGCCGTTCCAGCCGCGGCTGCAGAACGTGGCGGTGGAATCGACCTACAACTGGTACTGGCTGGTGGACGGGCTGCGGGCGGCGGGCTATCCGGTGGTGCTGACCGTCCCGGCTTTAAGCGCCCGTAACAGTTCGTCGCCGGTAGTTTCGATGACTGGCCGGAGCCGAATCAGGCCAAACGCCTTGTCCTTGGCGGCCGTCCGCCAGCGTAGTTGGGCGGAACCCTGCTTTGATTCAACGATCGTATTAAGCATGTCCTGCCAGATGCGCGTAATCATGCCACTGTCGCTGCCAGCCATGTAGGCGTTGGCGATTTGGAGGTTAAGCATTGGTTGGCGCTCGGCGGCGTTCTTGGCTTCAACGATTTGCCGGGCGTCGTCCTCCTTGGTGGTGCGCAAGCTGGTGCGCTTGCCGGTCTGCTTTGTCCACGCAATAGTACATTCCTCCGCGAATGCCGCGATGGGTTAAGCGATAACGTGCCTTCATAGGAGGTTCACACAACCGCGAGGATAAAGCGAGCTCGGTCCAGTGCGCTAACGAGTAGTGGGCGCGTTGGCGCCTGTTAACGCAAATAGTGACGGAGTACGAAAATGGTGTCCGTTTTGGTGGCCGAAGGAACCTGCCGAACTCCTAACCTGTTGCTGCGCCCACAGCCAAGATTGGTGCCGGTGGTCGGACTCGAACCGACACGACTTTTCTGATGAGTTAAAGCATTCAAAGGCCAATAAAAGCAGCATGGTGAAGGAGTGTGATCTTTTTTGCCTTGCACAAGATTTACACATACCCCATTGTCAGGGACATGGCGTGGCTACAAAAGCAGGGCAACATTTGGTGGGTTGGTTGGCGGCACCAAGGGGCGCAATTTCGTAAATCCACCAAACAAACGGTCGAGGCCGAGGCGAGAAAGCAACTGGCCGACATTGAGGCGATGGAGATGGCACGGGCACGGAACGCACTCACGGAGGATTTCTACCGCGTAGCGACCGGGCGGACCATAGCGCGGGCGACCGTTACAAACTTTGTTTCGGGATGGCTCACCGATAGTGAAACAGTTACCACCCGTTCCACTATGAACAAATACCGGCAGGTTGCGCGCGAGTTCTGCGAGCACATCAAGGCCGATGCAACCGGGCTTGTCATGGAGGACGTGACGGTGGACCACGTAAGCGCATTCCTGGCGGAAAAGCGGAAGCACCTCGCCCCGGGCACTATCAAAGGGTATCGGCGCATCCTTAGCTCGATCTTCTTGAAGGCGCAGAACGAAGGGAAGATCAAGGGCAACCCGGTTGCCTTGGCGAAGGGCAGGGGAAAGTCAGGCGAGGATTCGACCACCAAAAAGCGCCCCTTCACCCTGACGGAATTGAATACCCTTTTCGGCAAGGCCACCCCGTTTTGGAAGTACATGCTTACAGCCGGTTATTACAGCGGGCAAAGCATGGGCGACCTTATCACCATGCGGGCGGAGACGGTCGACCTTGGGGCTGGATCAATCACCATGAACCGGCGCAAGACCGGGAAGCAGGTTATTATTCCCATTTCCAAGACCCTCCAAAAGTTACTGGCTTCCATCTGGCCGAAAGGCGGGAAGGGCTGTTTCTGGCCGGAACAAGCCGAGCGGTATATCAAGGTCGGAGCCAGTCCATTCTCGCAGGAGTTTTACGATATGCTCGCCGCCGCCGGGTTGGTGACAGTCCGGGATGAAAAGAAGAAAGCCGAAGGCAAGGGCCGGAGCGCGAAACGGGCACCGCAGAAGCTTGGCTTTCACAATTTGCGGCATACGTTCGTTACTCATTTGAAGATCGGCGGGGCCATGGACTCGGTGGCAAAGGAACTGGCGGGCCATAGCTCGAATGCAGTCAGCACCGTTTACACACACCTGCCAGCCGACACGCTCAGCAAGGCCATCAACCAGCTCCCGGAATTTACGAAATGAAGCGCAACACCCTTGCCAAACAGATCGAGGCGCAGGCGGACACCGACAAAGCAATCGAGGTTGCGATATATGGGCACCTTCTCACACCGATTGAGCGGACCACGACTCAGTACCTTTATTTTTCTTGGGAGGTGAGATATTGCATCGAGACCGGTCCGTCCGGAGACTACCCCGACCTCAAACACTCAACCGAAGCCGCCAATGATTGCCGCGATGATTTGGCACAGGCGATGATGGACGCCGTTGATAAAAAGGATGGAGAAGCGCTGCGGTTCATCGCTGATTTAATTGAGAACTTCGAACCCCTTCCCGTGCCGGCAGCGAAACAGCGAGCCCACATTCTTACCCTCAAAAGGATTCTGGACGAACGGGGCGACACAATGCCGATTTGCAGGCTTGCGGAATTACTACATTACCCGCCGACAGACGACAGCTATTCCGCATTGCGGAGGCTGTGCCTCAAATTGAAATTTCCGTTGGAGACAGCGAAGCGCGGAGCGCCAAAAAGAATCCAGACACGTAAGCGCAAATAGCGGTCTTCAAAGTCTTATTTCTTCGGGGCTGAACGGATTATCCGTTATGGCATATGCAAAATGCAAAAGCATGCCAGACGGTTAAGGCAACTCCACAGAGTTTCGACTTATTCCGGTTGACCAAGGCCAAGGCCACGGTTGACCTAGCACCCAACACGCTCCGGGCATACCACAGCGCGGGCCTTCCGTTCTACCGGCGCGGGCGTGCTGTGTTCGTGAGTCGCGAGGAACTCCTCCATTTCATCAAAAATCCGGGTTCGTTTAAAGCCTGAACCCCCAACTCCCCCTCTCGGTCACCGAGACAAACATCCCCGGTGTCAGCGCTAACTCAATGTGGGGGGGGGCGAGCGAATATGATTGATTCTACCTCCATTCCACCCGTCCGGCAAGGAACACCTGCTTGGACGCGTGTCATCTGTCCCCAAGGACCCGAAGTCCGAGAATGGGTGCGTCCGGCCACATGGCCGTCTGGAACAACAATTGTTCGCCTTGACGACGCAACGCTACCGCTTGCCACCAAGGAGCCAACCCGCCCCCTCCAACATTCATCGATTTCCCTCGCGACTCGCTGTCGTGGGGATTCCACGCGATGCCAAAAAAACTTAACGAAAGCATTGCTCCCGCACAAAACAACAAAAGAGAACAACCGAAAAACAAAATCAAATATGAAATTACCAATCCATGGCAAAAAGTTCACACCTTGCCCGGAATACAAGGGCAAGGCCGTATGCGTTGATGTAACCCCGTTGCGCCTTTATGAGACGAAAGACGGGCCGAGGGAAAAGTTCAAATTCGTGTTCGAGGTGGATTTGGAGCGCCCCGATGGGGGAAGGCACGCAGTATGGTCAATGCCGATGACGCTGAGTAATCACGAGAACAGCAATTTGATGAAGTTCATGAAAGAGTGGACGGGCCAAGCGCTGACGAGGGAGGAGCAGGAATTGCTGGATACCGAAGATTTGATCGGCCGTCCTGCTGAAATGGTCGTGATCAATGATTTCAAAAATGGGGTAACCTACGCGAACATCAAGCTTATCATGCCGGACAAAAGCGGCAATCCACTAAAACCGTCCAGCAAGTTCGTGCGGACAAAGGATCGGCAGGCTGGGGTTGTGTCGGCCAGCAGTACCGGGGGCCACCAGGTGCCGCATCGGGCGGTTGGTATCGTAGATCACGGGATGGTGAGGGTGCATACGGGACGTCACAAGGGCCAGGAATTGCGGGAGCTTTCAACTGAGGCGGTGCAGGGATTGGTGGAGCATTGGCTGCCCATTGCGGCGGCAAATGACCGCCCAACAGACGAGGATAAGCGTTTGGTGGCTGCGTTGGAATGGTGGCAATCCAAGCAGATAAAAGAGCAGGAAAACTGCCCTTATTAAGCCGGACACCCAAAAGACCGCAATGCCTGACGCACCCCCATCCCCGTTGCGGGATTTTACCGCGCTACTTGGCGAGGACGTATTTTTCGTGCCCTGTGAGCAGGGCACGAAAAAGCCCCTGCTGACCTATGTCGAGCGGCCTTTCAGCAGCACGAAGCTGGAACCGTATCAGGCGATGTTCAGCGCCGGGCCGGCCAACATCGCCGTTTACCTTGGCAAAGCCTCGGGCGGGCTGTGCGCTATCGACTTTGACAAGGACGAGGACTTGGCGGCCTTCCTCGCCGCAAATGCAAAACTGGCCAACACAACACAGTCGCGAGGCAGGCGTGGGGGGATGCTGTGGATTCGGGTTGAGGGTGGATATCCTGACAGTTGCAATACCACCCAATTTGAGTGGCGCGCTGATAACCGGCTGGCAAACATTTACGGGCGTCACCCAGCGGGAATGGATTACCGGCTTATTTGCGGGGCACCACCGCTGACCATAAGGTTCGAGGATATTTCATGGCCGCAAGGCTGGGAACTCCCGTGGGTGTCGGCAGAAAGTGATGAGCGACGGAACGCGCTGGTAAAGCAGTTTGGTCAGCCGTTTTATACGAACAGTGAAGGTAAAAGGGTAACGGGCATTAACGAGCGCTACTGGGCTGGTCTCCATGCCTGTGAAACCCGTGTGCTGTTCGACCCCGACGACAAAACCTTCTACCATTACAATGAGCAGAACGGTCTCTGGCAGCCGATCACGTCCGAAAGCATCAGGGAGACGATTTCGGCACGGATGCTGGAGATCGGTCGTGAGTCCAACCAGGCAAGCCTTGAAAAACAGATCACCCAAGTGAAATTGGGGGCGGTGGTGAACACCCTGAAGGGTATCGTCGAGCGACGAGGGGCGTTCAAGTCGAAGAAGCGTGTCATTCATGTCGCCAATGGGGTAATCCGGTTCGCGGACGATGGTGACATTCAGTTCGGCGATTTCTCCCCCGAGGATTATTCGCGCAACCAATCCCCTATCAATTTTGACCCCGGGGCGGAATGCCCGCGCTTTTTAAATGAATTGATCAACACGGCGGTGTCCGCAGATGACGCTGATTTGCTCCAGCGCTTCGCTGGGCTGACGTTGTTCGGCTATAACCTGCCGCAGCGGTTCCTCATCCTCGATGGCACACCCCGCGGCGGGAAGAGCACGTTCGTGCGCATCATCCAAGCGTTGGTCGGCACCGAAAACACTTATCAACTCCGCACCGAATACCTTAATGACCGTTTCGAGACGTTTCGGTATCGCGGCAAAACTCTGTTGATCGGATCGGATGTGGCGGGTGACTTCCTGATGCACAAAGGTGCGAGCATGCTGAAGGTGCTGGTTGGCGGAGACCCAATTTCGGCTGAAGGCAAAGGGCTAAATGGCGACTTCGCCATGTTCGGCAATTTCAATATCATCATGAACTGCAACTCACGGCTGCGGGTCCGGCTGGAGGGTGATGCTGGTGCTTGGCGTCGCCGGGTGATGGTGGTACGCTTGGAAAACCCGCCCCCCAAGCGGCGAATTCCGGACTTCGATAAGGTGCTTTTGCGTGAAGAAGGCAGCGGGATTTTGCGCTGGGCGCTGGCCGGATTTGTGAAATTACAGGAGGAACTAAAAGCACACGGAGATTTCGTCCTGACGGAAGTGCAAAAGGGACGGGTTGATTCCTTGCTGGCAGAATCGGATTCACTTCGCCTTTTCATGCAACAGCGCATGGAACGGCACCCGCATACCGATGTGACTTCCAACGAACTGACCCAAGCCTACGCCGAATTTTGCGGCGACAAGGGTTGGAATCCACTGCCTGGCACTGTGGTCGAACGGCAGGCCGCAGACTTGGTGCTGGAAATGTTCCATACGCCCAAAGTCCATTCGATTGAGCGCGATGGCAAGAAGTCCAACCGTGGTTGGCGCAAGGTGCGGTTGATAGCCATTAAACCGGTTGCCTATGAGCTTGAAGCTTGAACGGCTTGAGAAGGTGCGTGAATTGCGCGGCGGCGGCATCCAAGCGCGTTGTCCGGCCTGCGCCGAGGGCGGGCAGGATCGAAAGGGGGAACATTTGCGGGTTTATCCGGATGGCCGGTTTGGTTGTTGTGTCCACGCGAAGGACCAAGCACACCGAAGGCGTATTTTTGCCTTGGCGGGTGACAACACCCCAAAGCCCTTCACCGTGCGGGTAGGAATGGCCAAAACCGTCAAAACCGTCCCCAAGTCCATAAAAGCCTCTTTGATCTGTCCTTTTGGGACGCTTGGGACGCCTATTTTCAACTTACGCGCGTATGCAATAATAGAATCTAAGCACGATAATAAGGGTAATAAGCCGAAGGACTTGGAAAGACCCGTCCCAAGCGTCCCAAATGAACTGGTTCAACCCGCCCCGCAATCAGCCACCCCAAAGGACGAAAGCATGCCTTATTGCACGCCGGACGGAACGCTGGTGGTGCCTTTTGACAGTCCGGCGAGGTATCACTGGTGGAAAGGCGGGCAGTCGGTCAATCAGACGCGCTTGGAATCAGGCGAGCCACGCCAATTGTCAAACGGACCGGCACAACAACAACGCAAAGGATGAACTCCATAAAGCACACCTACACCCATTTCTTTAAGAACGGCATGATTGCTACCGTGACGTTCGACCTCACCGAGGGAAAGGTTAGGCAACGGTTTATTCCGTCAGCGAGCGGAGCCAAAGGTGCAGAATTCCACTGGTGGCTGCTCTATATCAGACGGGCTGCCAAGCAAATTGGATACGTACCTAGGGGCAGGAAATCCAGTCAGAGATGAATGCCGACCCCTTACCCGCGCTTCCCGCCTTGCGCAGCCTGGGCAACCTTGCCGAATGCAAGCCGGTCATCGTGGTTGATTCCCGCGAACAATTGCCCCTGGCTTTCACGCGGTTGGCTTCTGTGCGGGCTGGGCTCAATGCGGGCGATTACAGCTTTCGCGGGGGGGAAACCCTATTTGGCGTGGAAAGGAAGTCCATACAGGACCTTGTCGGCTGCTGCACGGGTGCCAATCGGGAACGGTTTGAACGCGAACTCATCCGCCTACGCGGCTATCGCTTCAAGCGCCTGCTGGTGATCGGCGAGCGTGCGGACGTAGCAGCGCAACGGTATCGCGGCAGTGTCAGCCCCAAGGCCGTCCTGGCCACGCTGGCAGCCTTCGAGGCGCGATATGACGTCCCCGTGGTTTGGTGCCCAACGCCGGAAGCCGGAGCATTACAGGTCGAATCGTGGGCCTGGTGGTATTCGCGGGAAGTGGTTAAAGCCGCAAACGGGCTGCTGGCGGGGGGTGTAGGGCAAACCAGTGGCTAGCACGACGCCGGGGTAGGCTCGGCATCCGCCACCGGCTCGGCTTCGATGACAGGGTCGCGGGTCAGCGCAATGACTCGCGCAGCCAAACCCACCATATTGACGTACCCGGGTTGCTGGCGTTCTTCCATGCCATACACGCGCATGGTCCGGTCCGTTAGCATCTTGGCCGCCCGTTCACGGAGTTCCATGGTTTTCAGGTCAGTGGCCTCCATCGCCTCCAGCTTGGTCAGTGAAACCTCGCAATCTTTAGCGAGCCGTTCACGCACGGCAGTTCCCCGCAATTGCAGATTTTGGTCAGCCTGGTCCGTCACCATCATAGCCAGTTGGGCCACGGTGGCGGTAGCCGGATTATCCGCATGCTTATTGATGATCTGTGCGGTTTTCTTCAGCCTATACCAGCCGCCCCGCTTGGCACGGGTAACAATGGTGGCAGGGTTCACGCCAAACCGCTTTGCAAGGTCCGGCACCTTCACGTTTTGCAGGAAAAGCGCCTGAATTTGTACCCAATCCGCATCGATGGCCAATGGCATGCCACCAGTATGGCCCCAGTTCTGACCCTGGTCAATTGGTGCGCGGCAGGCTGCTTGGCGCAAGATCGTAATGGCAGTGCGCGGTTCAATGCGGGGAAGGTCCGATGTATCTGGCCATGTCGTGAACGAGCCTGTAATGCAATCCTGACGCGATTTTCCCGGCTGAGCTTGAGGGTAAACCGGCATTTCGGCGGTTTGGCTGTTCGTGGCGGTGGTTGGTGATGGACGCCACCATTGCGCGATTGGCATAACTGGGGGCTTTGCGGCGGCGGGTCCGGCCTTGACCCCGGCAACCGGGCGGCATACCGTGCCAGCAATGCAAGGGAACAATTTTCAACAATGCGGCCAGCGCAGGCTACTTCCACCAAATCGCTTCATCCGTAAGCCATCCCCGATTTTGATATACGACTGCCGGTCGTATATTGGTTGTTCGGCTTTTCACGGCACATTACCACACGGCTAAACACGCCCGTAGTTCTTGGAGGAGTCATCACAATGAAAACGCACATTAAAAGAATTCGTCCATCGGCACTGATAGCCGGTCTCGGCTTGATGTTGGCCGCTCCGCTGACGGCGCAGACCTTCACGACCCTGCATGGTTTCACGGCAAGCTCCGGGCCCTACGGCACGAACAGCGACGGAGCAAATCCGCAGGCAGGTTTGATTCTATCGGGCAACACGCTGTATGGAACAGCGGCGTCTGGCGGTGGATCGGGCTATGGCACGGTATTCGCCATCAACACCGATGGCACGGGTTTCACCAACCTGCATAGTTTCGCCCCACAAGCGGAAGATGGTAACAATGTTGCCACAAACATCGACGGAGCCAATCCGTCAGCCGTTTTGATTTTATCGAGCAACACACTGTATGGGACGGCAAAGTTTGGCGGCGGTTCGGGCAAGGGCACGGTATTCAAGGTCAACACGGATGGCACAGGATTTACGACTTTGCATAGTTTTCCAACCACCCCTAATTATCCCGGTCCATCTACCAACAGTGACGGAGCATATCCGTATGGCGGCCTGGTCCTGTCCGGCAACACACTGTACGGAACAGCGGCGTCTGGCGGCAGTTCGGGCCGTGGCACCGTATTCGCCATCAACACCGATGGCTCGACTTTTACAAACCTGTATAGTTTTACTGGCGACGGATTTGCCCCGGAGGCTGGGCTGGTTATATCGGGTACCAACTTTTATGGGGCGGCACGATTTGGCGGCAGTTCGGGCAATGGAACAGTTTTCAAGATCAACACCGATGGCACGGAGTTTACGAACTTGCATAGTTTCACGGCAGAATCCGGAGCCTATCTCACGAACAGCGACGGAGCCAATCCGCAGGCAGGTTTGATTCTATCGGGCAACACGCTGTATGGGACCACGAAGTATGGCGGCAGTTCGGGCAGGGGCACGGCATTCCGAGTCAACATCGATGGCACCGGTTTCGCCAATCTTCATAATTTCACCCGCGACAATTACAATGTCACCACTGGCGCCTCTACCAACAGCGACGGAGCCGATCTGCGCACGGGTTTAATCATATCGGGGAACGCGCTGTACGGGGCTGCGTATGGAGGTGGTCTTTCGGGAAAGGGCACGATATTCAAGGTCAACACCGATGGCGCAGGCTTTACGAACCTGCACAGTTTTCCGGCCACCTCTGGCGGTGCCACCAACAGCGAGGGAGCTGCTCCTGCTGGTTTGACTTTGGCGGGCAACACGCTGTATGGAACCACACAGTATGGCGGCAATTCGGCCCTGGGCACGGTATTCCGTCTTTCGCTTGCGCCGCGGCTGGCAATCATTCCTTCCGGGACCAATGTAATTTTGACGTGGCCGACCAACAACGCCGGGTTCGATTACTCCGGCTTCACTTTGCAATCCAGCAGCAATCTCATGCCATCGGCAGTCTGGAGCCCCGTTTCTCCTGCACCGGTCGTCGTCAGCGGGCAGAACGCCATAACCAATCCAATCTCTGGTGCGCAGAAATTTTACCGGTTAAGCCAATAATCGATCGAACCAACCAGCGAAAACGTGCATCAAAAGCCTAACAAGACGCCGGAGCCAACCGCCGTCGGCGCTTGCAGTTCCGCTGTCGCGGTTCCCGTCGCGACGAGGCGGGGGTTTGGTTCACGTTAGGCAGCAGAGGCGCGCGTGCCATGCAACCTGAAAACATCAGTATCAGCTTTCTTATGCTGTGTGGCACCGTGGCGGCATCCATTGGTCTTTTCGCATCACGATTCCGAAAGTATTGGGTCTGGCGCGGAACTACTTCCCCAGTGTCCCTACGCAGTCGCATTTTGGTTTGCGCATGGTTGCTGGGTTGGACTATGGCAGCATTGTTCGGCCCCGAAAGCTCAGTCACGTTTGCGCCGATCTTGGCCAGCGTGCTTTTGGTCCTGTCCTACTCGTCCGACAGAAGGAAACATGAAGGCGATGCCTAACCCTGCCCCGCCGCAAACCCGCCCACCGCCGCGCTCCGCTTGCAATCGTGGGCCGTCGTGGGGCGGGTCGATGAGGTTTAGGGCGTTAGGCCCATTCGCGCATGCACAGTCTTGATACGATCAAACGCATTTTGTCAGAGCCCATTGTTTCCAGCGGGTTGCTCGTGCGCGAATCAATCGTCGTGTCGCCGCCCGCCACCCCGGTGCAGCTCGAAACACTTGGTGGCAGCCTGCCCCGGCAATTGTCCGACTTTCACCGGCAATTGTTGCTCATGTGGAACGGACTCGACCTTGAGGTCGTGCGGTTCCATGGTGTTCCGCCCGCCCGAAGCGGAATCCGTTCGTTGCTCGACGCGCAAGTTCTCGTTCCATCCACACACCCGAGTTGGATTGCGGTTGCTTCCGACCCGGCTGGGTTTCTATACGCTGAAGATGAACATGGCTGGATTTGGAGTCTCGACCATGACGGCGGCGCAGAGAGAAGGCTCGTTGCTTCCCTCGACGAATTTATTGGTGGATACATTTTCGGTCAACGCGGAGCCGAGTTTGGGGGTGAGTCCTGGCTCGCCGACTTGGTGACTTATGGAGTATTACCAGCAGCCAAATCAGCGAACCTCCGCCGTGCGTTACCATCATGAACAAGCCACCACCATCCCAACCGACCCAC
>JAQGOT010000371.1 GCA_028293465.1 Pedosphaera sp.
AATGAAACTCCCAATGCTCGCCGCAATGATTTCGAGCCTTTTATTCCGCGCCACTGCCGAGGACACAGTGTCCGTCACCGGTGCCAAGGTTACTGAGGCGGGGATTTATACCGCGCGTGTCATCAAAGTATTCGATGCCCCCGGCGTCGTGGGCGGGACCAACCAAGGCATTGATGGATTCACATTGGCCCAGGCGACAACGAACATCCCTGCCCGTGTGGGCACCCGGTTTGGATTTCGATATGCCATCCACGGCACCCCGACGAATGCGCCCATCGTTCTTACCATGGTTGGCGAGCATCCCCCATTCAAAGATCCGCAGACAGGAAAAATCCAGACAAAGGATGTGTATCAGCTTGAATCATGGATCGGTCAGACTTACACCTCCGTCTCCCTCGATGAGGAGAGGGACTTGCTTCCAGGCAAATGGAAGTTCGAGGTTTGGCACATCGGCAAGAAACTCTGCGAACAGTCCTTCACGGTTTTTCCGGTGGCGAAAACGAACACTGCAAACAACGATGTTACACCGAATGACAAACGCCCCAAATCGGGAGCCGGAAAATGATCGCGCGGCCAACAAGTCGCCGAAGCCCACCGCCGCTGGCGCGGTCCGTTCCGCAGTCACGACGCGTCAATCAACTCGACACACGGCAATTACAACCATACACTTCCCCTGACAATGCGGCAATGACAGGCCGCAAAAATGCAGCCCAATACCTGTTAGGCATCATGACCTTCGAAGAAGCACATCGAGCAATCAAGAGGGGGCAGACGAGCGTCCTTGAAGCAGCGGTTCCGGCTACTATCAGCGCGAACTCAACAAACCGCTTCGGTTGGACTCTCCTGATGCTTGCTGCGCTCGAAGGAAACACAAAGATCGGCACCGTCTTGCTCGATCGCGGGGCGGACGTCGGGGCACTGAACAACTTCGGAGAAAGCGCACTGTCTCTAGCGGCGCACAAAGGCCACCTCCCATTCGTGAAATTACTGACGTCGTGCGGGGCTTCAGGAGATATTCGGCCTCACGGTCACGATTTAGAGAGTTGGCTCAGAAACGCCTCGGGGCTTTCAAAGGCCAAGATTGACGCCATCTTGGAAGTTGTATGACTGACATGCCTAACGACCATTCGCAGCCACAACCCCGCCCGTTGCCCTATGGTTCCAAGCCTGGCCCTTGGTGGGCCGGGTCGTTGGGGCGTCAGGCATCGTCACGCGCATGAAACCTTCCACACGTCGCTGGCTTGGCGGAGCAATGATTGGCGCTTCGATCATCACGGGCTTCCTGCTGTTCATGTCAGGGACCTCGCTCGTGTCCGTCAAGCACTCAGACGGTCACGCAGCGGCGAACGGAAGTTTTATGTGGACCAGCGTATCCATCGGCTTCCATTGGTCGACTTTTGCGCTGCTTGCAGCCGGAGGTGCAGGTTTGCTTCTGCTATTGCTACCCCGCCATAAAAAGTCGAATGTCTAACCACGAGCCGCCGCAACGAACCCGGCCATCGCGCTCCGCTTGGCAGCGTGGCCCGTCGTGGGCCAAGTCGCGGAGCTTGGGTCGGGAAGCGGCATTCACATGTCATGCGTAAGAAGTTACCAGTCATCATCGCTTATCTCGCGTTGCTAATGCTCGCGTTGCCCGTGCCGCTGTTGCACCATTACCGGACTGACCGGGCGATTGAGGCGATGCGGCCCGTTTTCAGGCTCGATGATGGGAGCTACTCACCGCATCTGATGCCCTCGCATTTGCTTCTGTTGCGTTGGCTCGGCGAGCTGTCGCAGGTGGTCCCATTTGTTGTCTTCACCCTTTTCGTGCTTTCATTCTGGTGGGCGAGTTGCGCGCGCCCGGCGGCCTTGTGCGCCATAGCGATGTGCCAATGTGCTTTCACGACTCTTTATGCGTCATACTCTATTTTGTTGCTCGGAATCGAGTGGCTACACGGTGCGGCCTAACATGCCCTGCAACGAACCCGGCCATCGCGCTTCGCATGCCGTCGTGGCCCCGCGTGGGGCGGGTCCGTGAGTTCCAAGTTAGGCGTGGCTCGCAGGTTCTCCTACAATGTGGCTTCACCTTTTTGAGATTTATCCTGAGTTCGCGCACTTGCCTTTGAGCGAGCGCCGGAAGGCTGCTAATCACGCTCAGCAGCGGGCTCTTGGCCATTGGCAGGTCTTGCTCACCATCGTATTCACTATCGCCAGCACCGTGGGCTTGAGCGTGCTAGACAGAACCATTCTTGGCGACCAGGACGGCACCGTTGGCGCGTTGTTCGGTTTCTTCCTCGGCTTTGCCGCGTTGCATTGGGCATTTTACCGATACGGCCTCCCGCACTACCGAGAGGCATTGCAGAAGCGTCCTCCAAGTTGAACCCGTCGAGCCGTTCCTTGTGGAACATGGGCGGGGTCAAACCATATCTTGGTTCGTCACGTGAAAGCGTCCGGGAATCCTGGTTAGATGCAAGCGCACCAGATCTCCCCGCAGGCGAATCTCTGCGCTCCTTGCGCCTCATCAATGGTAGGAGACGACGTAAGGGCGTGTTGCCCAACTCGCGGAGTGCGGACGTCCCCGGCCGCAGCAACATCAAAATTCTCGATTTTGCTGGAATTCTCGCATGCCGTTCACCCGCCCACGATCGCCTTTTCCCTGTTTTTCGAGTTGGGCAACACGCCCGTAAGGAGACTCTGGCTTTTCTTGAAAAACCCAGGAGCATTGAGCCCCCCGCAAGCGGGTCAGGTCGTCACCTCCTCATTTACACAAAAGGAGCCAAAAACTTCCTCCGCGCCAAACCGTCCGCCGTCGCGGAAATCCTCGAAACATCCACGGGAACTTCTGGACGACGGAGAGCGCATCCGCGCACTCCCCCGGAGCGCCGACTTCCAGTCGGCTTAACGCGTGGCGAACCCACCGATGATCTGCGAACCCAAGCCGGCCGCAAACCGGTGCTCCGACGGCTCAGGGGCAGCGCGCGGATGCGCCCTTTTTGACCCAATGTTCGGGCGCTGGCCGCCTCGGGCTGGAGGCAGGCAGTCGCGAATTTTTAAAACGGTTTAAGCCTCCTGTAAAAACAGATGAGTCTAAATTTCCCCGCTACATCCCCCACTTTACCCACCCAACAAAAAGGGGAGAAAGCTTGCGCTTTCTCCCCGTGGAAGCATGTGAAAGCTCTTAGCTGCACCCAAGGCTCTCGCCGCAATTCAAGCACTTATAGCAAGCCCCATTGCGCACGGCCATGTGACCGCAACTCGGGCACGTCGGCGCGTCCTGTTGAAAATGCGCCACCGATTCGCTCAAGCTGCTGACCTTCCGGCCGCCATTGTTTGCTTTGTGACCATTCCCGGCGGCTGGTTTGATTTCCAGGACGTCCGTGTCCTCGGAGATTGGCAACTCTGGCACCGGCCGGTTGACCTGCTTTTTCTCTTCCTCCAGCAATCCAGGAATGCCCAACTCAGGTTGATTGCGCCGCAAGGTGTTCGCCTCGCGATAACCAGGGACGAACTGGAACGCCATCCAACGGAAAACATAATCGGTGATCGACGCGGCATTGCGGACTTCCGGATTCTTGGTGAAGCCGGACGGTTCAAACCGCTGATGCGCGAACTTCTTGACCAATGCCTCCAGCGGCACCCCGTATTGAAACGCCATGCTGGTAAGGGTTCCGATGCTGTCCATCAAACCGCCGATGGTGGAACCTTCCTTCGCCATGGTGATGAACAACTCGCCCGGCGTTCCGTCTTGGAACAAACCAACCGTCAAATAACCCTCATGTCCGGCGATGTCGAACTTGTGGGTGACCGCCTCGCGGGTATCAGGCAAACGGCGGCGCAACGGCTGCACGGCTTGTTCCCGTAGTTTGGCCAGCTCGGCTTCAAGTTCCTGAACCCGGGTGAGCACGGCCGCAGCGGCAATTTCAACCTTGTTGCCACCTTCATTTGTCTTCTTGGTGTTTAGCGGTTGCGAACGCTTCGAGCCATCGCGGTAAACCGCCACGCACTTCAGGCCCATCTTCCACGCTTGCACATAAGCGTCGCGAATATCTTCCACCGTGCAATCCTGCGGCAGGTTCACGGTCTTGGAAATGGCCCCGCTGATAAAGGGCTGCGCCGCGCCCATCATTTTCAAATGGGCCATGTATCGGATGCTCCGCTTGCCTTGGTACGCCTTGAATGCGCAATCAAACACGTCCAAATGTTCCGGGCGCAACCCGCTCGCGACGGTCTTCCCGTTCTCCTCGACATCTTCGATCGTGTCGAATTTTTCGATGTGGGCGATAATCTTCTCGACCTCCACCGTCTTGTAGCCCAGTCGGCGCAAGGCTTCCGGCACGGTCCGATTCACCAACTTCAACAGCCCGCCGCCGGCCAGCAATTTATATTTCACCAACGCAATGTCCGGCTCAACGCCCGTGGTGTCGCAATCCATAAGGAACGCAATGGTCCCCGTCGGGGCCAGCACGGTGACTTGCGCGTTGCGGTAGCCAGCCTTCTCGCCGCGTTCGAGCGCGCGATCCCAGCATTTCCGCGCTTCTTCCTTCAAATAATGAAACTCGCGGCTCGGTTGGATCTCTTCCACGGCATCGCGATGCAATTGAATGACCCCGCGCATGGCGGCGACGTTGTCCTTGCTGACCGGCTTCGACACATGAGCGCAACGCGCGTCATAATATCCCTTGAACGCGCCCATGCTGGTGGCGATCTCGGCCGATTGCTCATACGCATGGCCGGTCATGACCGCCGTGATGGCCCCCGCGAGTGCGCGGCCTTCATTGGAGTCATACGGCAGTCCGTAGCTCATGATGATCGAGCCCAGGTTGGCATAGCCAAGCCCCAGCGTGCGGTAAATGTGGGAGTTCTCCGCGATTTCCTTGGTCGGATAACTGGCATTATCCACCACGATCTCCTGCGCGGTGATGAAGATGCGCACGGCCGCTTTGAAGCGCTCCACGTCGAACATCCCATCGTCGCGCTTGAACTTCATCAAGTTGAGCGATGCCAGGTTGCACGCGGTGTTGTTCAAGAACACGTATTCCGAGCAGGGATTGGTCGAATGAATCGGCTCCGTGCCCTTGCAGGTGTGCCACTTCTGGATCGCATCATCATACTGAAGCCCGGGGTCGCCGCAGATCCAGGTGCCCTCGGCGATCTTGTTCATCAACTTGTTGGCATCCTTCTTTTCCAAGGGCTTGCCGCTGGTGATGGAGCGGGTCCACCAATCGCCACCTTCGCCGGCTGCCTTCATGAACTCATCGCTGACCCGCACGGAAAGATTCTCGTTCTGGTACATGACACTGCCGTACGCTTCGCCATTGTACGAACCATCGTAACCCTGCTCGATGAGCGCCCACGCCTTCTTCTCTTCCTTCTGCTTGGCGTCAATAAACTCTTCGATGTCGCCGTGCCAGTCGCGCAACGTGTTCATCTTGGCCGCCCGCCGGGTCTTCCCGCCGGACTTCACCACATTGGCCACCTGGTCATAAACCTTCAGGAAGGAGAGGGGACCGCTCGGGCGGCCGCCGCCGCTCAGCTTTTCCCGGCTGGAACGGATCGGCGTCAGGTCGGTGCCGGTGCCGGAACCATATTTGAAGAGCATCGCTTCGCTGTAAGCCAGGCGCATGATGTCTTCCATGTTGTCATTCACCGATTGGATGAAACACGCGCTGCCTTGGGGATATTCATACTGGGTCGAAGCCCGCTCCGCCTCGCCGGTCTTGCGGTTGTAAAACCAATTGCCCCGGCCGGAATTCTTGCCGACCCCGTACTGGTGGTACAGCCCCACATTGAACCACACCGGCGAGTTGAACGCGCCATATTGGTTCAAGCACAGCCAGGTCAATTCATCATAATAAATCTCGCCATCCGCCTTGCTGAAGTAACCATCCTGAACACCCCAGTCAGCCATCGTCCGGCAAATGCGATGGATCAACTGCCGCACGGACGTCTCACGTTCCGGCGTGTTCTGTTCGCCGTAAAAATATTTGGAAACCACCACCTTGGTGGCTAAAATTGACCACGACTTGGGCACTTCGACGTTCTCTTGCTTGAAGATCACCTTGCCGGCGTCGTCGGTGATTTCTGCTGTGCGCTTCTCCCATTCAACCTGATCGAAAGGCTTGACTTTGGCATCGCTGAAAATGCGCTCTATCCGAAGTGTTTTCTGCGACGGAACACTGGTTTTCCCCGCCCGGGCGGGAGCGGAAACCGCGGTCGAACGACGGCGGTCGGTGGTGGACGGGGACGACGGAACCTGATCACGAACATTAATCATTGTTTTGCCTTTCGAAAAAAGGGTTGAACCTAAATTTTGAACCTGTGGCCGATCATTTCCGCGCAGACAATGAGGGCTGAAAAGCTGCTAATTTGGCCTGTTTTTGCACGTTTTTGACCGATCTTGTCGCGGTCAAAACCCCTTTAAGTAGGGGAACTCAAATAAATTACCCACTACATATGGTGGTGACAAGAAATTTTTGAAGAAAAAGTTACGGTATCGTTATTCCCCTTTAAAATGCGGTCAAAATCCTTCGCTCAGAACAGCTTGGAGCG
>JAQGOT010000377.1 GCA_028293465.1 Pedosphaera sp.
CGTGACCGGCGTGTCATATAGGTTCAGGTAAACCAGGTGATTGAGGTGTTTCAATTGCGCCAGGCCCGCGTCCGAAATTTTCGTGTGCTCCAGGTGCAACGTCACCAGGTTGGTCAAACCGCTGAGATTCTGCAATCCTCCGTCCGTCACCTTCGTCCCGGCGAGATTCACGTCCACCAGTGTCAGCACTTCTTTCAACGGCGCCAGCATGGCATCATTCACATTCGTTCCCAGCGTGTGAAAATTCGCCTCGCGCCAGTTCACGTTCATCGCGATCGGCCGGGCCGTCACTCCCAACGCTTCCAGCGTCGCCACCGCCCCCGCTTCCCCCGCCGTCGGCTTGATCGCCACCAGGCTGCCCAGTCCGGAGGTGTCCACCGTCGCGACCGGCGCCGCCTCTTCCGCCGCCTTGCCCACAGCACCGTCCGGCCAGACCGCGCCTTGGGTGATCCAATCCCGAATCAAATCCGTCTGCGCCTTGGTGAGCGGATCGCCTTTGCTCGGCATGATATCATCACTGCCCGGCGCAAGCGTGATGCGCTTGAAGAGATCGCTCTTGTCCGGTTCACCGGGGACAATCACCTGGCCGTCCTTCCCACCTTTGAACGCCGCCGCCTTGGAATCCAGCCGCAGCTCGCCCTTTTGCTTTTCCGGCCCGTGACACTTGAGGCAGGATTCCTGAAGGATTGGTTGGATATCCTTGATAAAATCAATCTTGGTCTCGGCTTGGGAATGAGCACTGCCGAGCCACGCTGCGCTTGCCACCATCAGTAGGCTTCTTTTCATAAACATGCGATTTGTCGGATATTCTGGTTGAACGGTGCCCGAGTATCCCAGCCCGAGACTCTCAGCGCAATGCTCGTCCTCTCACCAGCCTTGGACTAGACGCTCAGGAGATTGGTCATGTTCACATTGCGGGAAGCTTAAACCACGATCACGCCCGCAGTGTGCCTGGTGAATGCTCTGCAAGGCACTGGAAACAAGTATATTAGAAACCGATGAGACACCTGCTTTGGAGCGGTCACAAAAAATTTGAATGCTTTTTGACCGGGTTGCGTATAATATGTGTCGCGAGCGACCTAAACTTATATGAAATCACTCAAATCCATCGTCCTTCTCCTGCTCCTGAGCGGCCTCGTGGCCGCCCCGCTCACCAGTTCCGCTGGTGATGCCGCTAAGAAGCCCAAACCCTATACGCTGACCACCTGCGCCGTCTCCGGTGAAAAACTCGGCGGGGACATGGGCGATCCGTACGTCTTCACTTTCAAGGACAAAAAGATGAAAGACGATGCCGGCCGCGAAATCAAGCTTTGCTGCAAATCCTGCTTGAAAGATTTCAACAAGGACACCGCCTCTTACCTCAAAAAAATCGACGAGGCGGAAGCCAAGGCGAAGAAATAATTTGAGTCCATGCGCAGCGCCGTAAAAATCACCTTCGCGTTCCTGCTCGGCTTGCTGCTGGCAGGGCAGGGGGTTTTTACCGCTGCCACAAAGCCGCTGGCCGCATCCGAGTGCGCCTGCGCTGGCTGCCATAAGATTTGCTGCGCACCCCGGCAGGCTCCCGTTCCCCAGCCCGTGGCTCCGGCCCGCACCGCCGCGCCGGAACACGCTTCCGTTTTTGTTGCGGTCCTCACGCGTCTGTTCGACGTGGCACCTTCGGCCACGGCTCAGATTTCCACCGCTTATTCCTCCGCGCCCTCTTTGGCGGCTGCACTCCCGCTCTACCAGCGGAATTGCAGTTATCTGATCTGATTTTCCCCTCCTCCTGCCCATGGTGTGCCCCAGTCGGGTGAACCGTGGACTTATTCCGCCTTTGTTCCGCTCATTAGAGTGGATTCCCTAAGTTCTGGAAACCAAAACTCAATTAAAAATTATGAAGCCAAATAAATTGCAAATGACTCTGATGATTCTCGCCACGTTGGCGGTTTCTCCTCTCTCTCGTGCTGCTGAAAACCAAAACCTCAAGCCCATGGCAGACACCGCTGAAAATCCGGCACTAATGCAGCCGGTCAAGTCTGTTTACGATCATTATCTCAAAATACAGACCAGCTTGGCGAAGGATTCCCTGGAAGGTGTTCCTGACCAGGCCAACGCCATAGCCAAGGCGATCAAAGGTGATGACATGAAAATGCTCTCGCCGAAGATCGCCGGGCAAGCCGAAGTGCTGGCTCAGGCCAAAGACCTGGAAGCGGCTCGCAAAGCATTCAAACCCCTCAGCGACTCCCTGATTAAGTACCTGGCTGACCAGAAAGTTCAGGCGAGTTCGTACAACGAGGCGTACTGTCCGATGGCCAAGGCCAGTTGGCTGCAAATGGGCAAGAAAATCAGCAATCCGTATCTGGGAAGATCCATGCCCGGTTGCGGGGAAATTAAGCGCACTTTTTGAGTTCGCGTTTGCGGCAATCGCAATGACCAAACTCGTTACCATCCCATAACCATGAAGCTTGAAACCCTGTTCTGTTCGATTCCGGCCGTCCTGATGGCCGCTTCTCTGCTCGGCGACTCAGTAGCCGAGGGTGCCGAGGTGGTCCCGACCAACAGTCTTTCCCTGGATCAGGTGGTCAGTGAGGTTTTGAGCAACAACCCTTCGCTTAAAGCGGCGCGGGCTGAGTGGGAAGCCATGAAGGAGCGCATCCCACAAGCCCGTGCGTGGGAGGACCCGCGAGCGGGTGTGGATGTGAATGCCGGCCGTTTTGTGGCGATTCCACAAAACTCGTTCACCGATCAAAGATTCATGGTGGAACAGACCCTGCCGCTCTCCGGGAAAAACCGGCTTCGGGGACGAGCGGCCGGTGCCGAAGCTTTGAACGCCTTCGAAGAATTTCGACGACGCGGGCTGGATGCCGCCGCCAAGGCTCGCTCATCCTATTTCCATCTGGCCAATGCGTATGCCCAGTTGGAACTCAATCGCAAGAATACGGCCCTGTTAAAACAATTCGCGGAGATCAGCCGCACCAAGTACGAAGTGGGCACGCACTCGCAGGCCGACGTGTTGAGCGCCGAAACGGAACTGGCCAAGCTCGAAGAAACCGCCTTCGACTTTCAACGCCAGATTTCCGAAGCCCAAACCCAGCTCAACACGTTGATGAACCGCCCGGCACAGGCACCGTTCGGACATCCGGCTGCGCAAACCTTCCAGCCGGTGACCTTGGCCCTGGCAAGAATCGAAGGGCTGGCGCTTGCCCATCGGCCTGAACTGTTCATGGCGGAGAAGAAGATCGAAGCCGCTCAAGCCCGGTTGGACGCGGCGCACAAGGAGTGGATTCCCGAACCGAGTTTTCGCGTTGCAGCCGACCGCTACAATGGAGCCTCCCAAGCCATCAGCGAAGTCAGCGCCGGCTTCTCCATCAATCTGCCCTGGTTCAACCGCTCCAAATACAAGGCGGGCATTCGGGAAAACCAGAAGCTGCTGGAAAGCGCACAACACGAATTGGAGGCGGCTCGCGTTGAGACGCTGGCCATGGTTCGGGATCAACTTAAGAAAGTCGAAACCTTCCACCACCACACGGAATTGTCCCAAACCAAACTGCTCCCGCTCGCGGAGCAGCGGGTCGCCGCCACCCGCCTGGGCTACGAAGCTGACAAGGCGGGTTTTCTTGATCTGCTGACAGCACAACAGACCGTGCAGGAAATCGAATCCATGTACTGGGAGCACCTCACCGATTACCAGATGGCCGTGTCGGAACTGGAAGCC
Source organism: Pedosphaera sp. (assembly GCA_028293465.1). Lineage (GTDB taxonomy): Bacteria > Verrucomicrobiota > Verrucomicrobiia > Limisphaerales > Pedosphaeraceae > JAQGOT01. The sequence goes on from JAQGOT010000377.1 coordinate 3,695, forward strand.
TTGGTGGGAACGCGCCTGGAGCCTGTGGCCGCTGCAACCGGACATCAACACGATTTAAAATGAAATTCAGGCACCTTCTCTCGCTGACTCCTCTGCTGGTGGCAATCTGCTTGCTGTTGCCCGCGTGCTCCCGCGAGACGGAACCGGGTGGACGAAATAGCGATGTGGCGTATTACACCTGCGCCATGCACCCTTCGGTTAGATCCCACGATCCAAAGGCCAAATGCCCCATTTGCAGCATGGATTTGATACCGGTGCTGAAGACAGGGGCGAGCACGGAGACCAATCTGACCGGCCACGTTCATTCGCCTAGTGCTGAAATGACGGGCAATACCAACCTGACGGAGCAACCCGCCGAGTTTACCGTTCCTGTGGCCCGGCAGCAGTTAATCGGAGTCACTTATGCCACCGTCGAGAGAAAGTCGCTTCAATCGACGCTGCGGACGGTGGGCACCGTTACCTACGACAAGCAGCACCATTGGGATTTTGTCAGCCGCATCGACGGTTATGTGCAGAAGGTGGAAATCTCCTCACAGGGCGAGGTGGTGGAAAGGAACCAGCCTCTCCTGACCATCTACAGTCCGGATCTCCTGACGACGCAACGGGAATTTCTCAATCTGTTGCAGATGCGCGACCAAGCCCAAAAATCCCACTCTGAAGCCGCATTGCAAAGCGCCGAAAGTCTCATCGAGGCGGCCCGGCGACGATTGCTCTTGTGGAACATTACGACCGACCAGATTGCCGAACTGGAACAGTCCCGTGAGGCCAGGGACACGCTCACCCTCCATTCGCCTTTTAAGGGTGTGGTGCAAAACTTGCAGGTGGATCAGGGCCGCAGAGTGGCCATGGGCGACCATCTGGTCGATGTTGCCGACCTTTCGGTCGTCTGGGTTTGGGCGCAGTTTTACCAGGACGAATTGCCGCTGCTCAAAAAGGGCGAGGCGGTCACCATTACCTCAGGTTCTTACCCCGATGAAAAGATCAGCGGGAAAATCGCTCTGGTTGATCCCTTC
>JAQGOT010000648.1 GCA_028293465.1 Pedosphaera sp.
CGCAAGACTGCTCAGGAATCGTAGCCGCCGGCGATCAGCAGTTGGCAGTTCAGCCGGGCCTGAGCGTTACCGTTGCCCCGACACACCACCAAGCGATTCGAGTGACAACGACAACGCGGTCTAACAAGGGCGCTGCAGCGAACGTGCGCCCCGCTCTTCCGCTCAACACTTCGACGAATTCCGGTAGTCTCATTTACGCACCACCGAATAGCCCGGCGCACGTCGCTGAGCTTGGTCGTTAGTCGCGGCGAGCGCGTCCATGAACCTGTACTTCTCACTGGAGCGAGTCCCAGAGTTGAGGGGCCTCGGCAAGCCCCAACGGCTCGCAGCTCTGATGTACTACCAAGCAAACAAGATCGTGACACCTGGATCTCGCACCGCGGAAGACGCTTTGGTTGGCATGATCATTTTTGCGGAGATCGCCGGCTTGGCAGGCGGGTTCGCTATCTTTGGCAGTTCGTTTTGGGGGCCTCTCCTCGGAGGTGCGATCGCCATGGCCTTTGCGATGTGCGCTTTCTATTTCGGCATGCTGTACGTTGAGGTTCCCAAGTTCAGGAGATTCCTACAGGCAGACCACAGCCAATTGATGCTACGGTGCCTTAAAATCCCCACCGCTGCCCCAGCAGCAGCCCCGGCTCGTCAGGAGGCTGCTGTGCAACAGCGTTTCCACGTATTCGGTGTGGTTGATTCCTTCTTTGACCGCCACCGGCATGCTCAGCATCAGGGTGCCCGCCGCCAGTTGCGCGTCGTGGATGCTGTCGCTGATATGCCTCTGCTGCGGCACCAGCCGTTCCGCCAGTTGCGCGTCGTCGCTGTTCGCCAGGATGTAAATGCGGTCCACCTCCTTCTGCCCCTCGGGGTCCAGTTGTGGCCGGATCCCCATGAGCTTGTCCGCCATCGCCACCTGCAAGGTCTTGTTGCCGCTGCCGATCACCCGCACCGGCTGCACGTCCCACCGCTCCGCGTTCAACGCCTCCTCCGGCACCCCGGCCTTGAGGCATTCCACCCGGAATTTCCGCACGTCCGCATCCTTGCTGTTCTTGATGCAAAACCGCCGCCCGATCTCCGCGTACTGAAATTGCTGGTAATTGTAAGCCTGGTTCAGCATCGCCCCCACCAGCGCCGCCGTGGCGTTCACCTTCGCCATGGTCCGGGTGGCCGTCTCCGCCGTCGTCTCCTTGCCAAAATCGAAGCCCTGGGTGAACGAGGCCGAATTGTCCGCCATCGTCTGGCGGTTCATGGTCAACGCCTGCTCCACCACCCCGTCATTCACCTGCCATCGCTCCGCTTGCGGCACGAAGTTCAACCCTTCCGGGATGATCCCCTTGTCGATCAAATCAACCTTGGTCAACCGCTCCGCATCGGCCGGGTTCGAGACGCGGAAATATTGCAGCAGGTTCTCAAAAACATGGTCGTTGAATTTGCACCGCAACCGATTTTGCAACTGACACACCGCATAAAGCAGGAAACCGAGCGACCGCACCGAATGGTAACGGAACGGCGCGACACAAGACGCGTCGGCAAATTGGAAATGGATGATTTGCTCCAGCTTGTCCGCATACTTCCGGGTGCCGGGGTTGTACAGAAACTCACTCGCCGAACCCAGGCCGTATTTCCCGTCCGAACGCGAATTGCTCGCCGTCTGCATTCCGCCGATGCCGCCCGCTCCCGGCTGGCCCCAGGCGTCCAGGATGATCCGCCGGTTCCAACCGGCTTTCTTCCCCTCGTCATTCCAGAAATACAAATCGAACGTGTCGATGGTCGGCACCGAATCACTGGCATAAATCCCGCCATCCTGCTTGATGCGCTCGCTCATCTTCTCCGGGCTCCAGACTTCCGGCCAGCTCGCGTTCATCAGGCTTTGGGCCTGCTGGTCCACCCAGGCAATCGCGCTTTCCACCAGCGGGAGATTCCACGCCGGGTCCACTCGCGGCCCGTGCGTCATGCGCCACAACTCTGCTCCTGTGTACTGCCGGAACACCGCAAAGAACGGCAGGTTCTTGAGGCTCACCAGGGTGTTGGATGGCACCAACACATCCTCGATGCCTCGCGGGTCCGGACACCACCGTTCCCGATCCTCCCAGATGGCTGGCGCAATGCCGTGCAGCACGTTCAACGCAAACACACTCCGCCGGCATTCCAGGTACGGAAGGGACGCCTTGATCCGCTTGTTGATTTCAGTGGTAATCCGGGTGCCCCACTCCCGGCGCTTCCACACCGGCCCATAATCCAGCGTCACCGTGAACAACGGGTCCGCCGTCATGAAGGCGGTGGCGAACTGCCGCCGTGCGTCGTGCAGAATCTTGGTTCCCTCCAATGAATTGACGTTGGTGTTGATCCGGTTCTGCCGCTGTTCCTCGTCGCTGTAGGGCGGAGCGCCGTTGTACAGGTTGTTCATCCGGCTCCGGTTGAGCGCCCGCGGATAATCCGCCAGCCGCATCTCCCAAACCACCTGCTCGCAAGCCGCCGCCGTCGTGAACTTCATCGCCGCAACCTGACACCGCCCCCGCCAAAAAACCAGATGCCAACTGCACGCTTATCAGCCTCACGTTGGACTTGATTGCGGAGCAACGTTCACGGCTGCCTGTGTGATGGGGGTTGGTAATGCTTCGTTCGGATCTCCACCATGATTCTAAGGGCTAAGAAAACGACCACTGATGGAGTTGTAATCGTCCACCGCCATGTCTCCAGCCTCCCGCATTGAATCGGCCACGGCTTTGGGCAGGCCCGCGAACTTGATAAACTCGTCCAATGATCCGGATTTGACGAAGGCGTCATATAGGGCCGCAGGGCTCTTGTCTGGGGCGTTTACCATTATAAAGTGGATCATCGGTTCCAAGGCGAAGTCTTTAATTCTGCTTTCTACGAGCTTTTTTTGCTGAGCCGAAATAATCTGTGCAGAATTTTCTGGTTCCAGTTTCTTGATGATCGATTCCACATACTCCTTCAGGACGCCCGTCAATTCGCCGAGTTGATGTACCTGGTTGGATAAAGTTAAAATCTGTGTTGTTTGTGTTCTGCGAGCCAGAAAGTCAGCAAACAGCCCTGACCATTGGTCCCTTAACCAGGAGGTAATATCACTCAGCTTCTCAAAGTCTTTGATGAAGTTGTTTCTTTGCTGAACCAGTATGTCATCAAGAAGGAAGAAAATATTCACGTTATCAACGTGGGCATATTTGATGGTTCCGTTATTCCTGTTCTCTTTAAAAGTGCGATATTCGGCGCTGACATTTTTGTCCAGGAAGATGAAAATTGGAATGTCTTGTTTTCGGGCCGTCTCATACTCCTTTTTCGTGACGGAGTTCACGCTCTTAACGACCAGATCGTCCGCCTCACTTCGTTTGAGAGTTTGATCAGACGCCCAACTGCCGTAACGTCCTCCTATGATAAGCACGAGCATGTGGCAATTCGTGATTTCTGCATAGCAGGAGACGTCCAGCGGCGCTTCGTGATGGAAGGGTATATCGCCGCTTTCGAAAAGAACCGGTTCATATCCAAATCCCTCAATGAAATTCTCCAAACTCGCACGTATGTGCTTTAGGTCATAATACGTCGAACTGACAAATACCCGCGGCTTGCTCATAGATGTTTACCCTTTCAGTTACGAGACGTTTCATTATCTACGGTGTGTCTGGACAGGCAAGGCTAGAGTTTGTTAAGCCTTCAATTGGCCGGCCAGTCCGCTTGTATGGGGAGCTGGCCGGTTTTGCGTTGACGCCACGAGATCGTGAGGGTTTGATTCAGTTTCGATTCGGGCGGGCAGTACGTTTCTTCAGCGGGATTCCCCATCCCCACCTCCTTGGCGTCTGCCGCCCGAATCTTCTCAACCGAAAAACCACTACAGGGCCAGCCGAAAGGTAAACAAAGGGTCATGGTGCATCAGCGTGTTGGTGATTTTAGGTTGATTCTGCCTTCAAACGGTTCAGAGTTGGTCAAAACCCCTAACAAATTATGGCAAGAATCAAAATTCAGAGCATTATTGAGCACTTGGACAATGAAATGAAAAAG
>JAQGOT010000426.1 GCA_028293465.1 Pedosphaera sp.
GCGAGTACCATTCGATGGAAGAGCTACCGGCTAAGATCCGGTCCAAGGTGGAAGCACTTGAAGCAGAGGCCATGGACGCAAAAGGGAATGAGATGTCTGTCACGGACACTCAACAAACCGACAACACCTTTACGATCAAGAGTGTCCGCAGGCAGAACGTCTCGTTGTATAGCGTGATCGATGCGTCGGGGGTGGAGCGCACTTACCATTCGCTGGACGAAATGCCGCCTGAAATCCGCGCGGCAATTTCGAAAGCGGGGGAGAAGTTTGAGTGATACGCGCTGCTAACAAGATCGGTGCAGCCGACAGCCGCCACGTCGGGCAGTCGTGGCGTTGCTGGTTCTTGTTCGTCACCATTGCATTTCGAGGTCACTCTCCGGCGGCCGTGGCTGACCTCTTGCGTCAGGCGTCACAACACCACGCACAACCATGACTACCATCGCAATCACCATCCTGTTGAGTGGCATATTGATTTTCATTCTCAGTCTGCCGTTGATTAACCGCAAAGTCCCCATGAACGGCGGTTATGGCATCCGCATTCCTGCGGCGTTTGAGTCCGAGCAGCGGTGGTATGACATCAACGCCTACGGAGGGCGTAGGTTGGCGGCTTGGTCCTGGCTCATCATGACCGCGGGAGCAGTTGGCTTTTTTGTTTCACCGGAGCACAAGGATGCTTACGTTCTCGCAAGTGTTGCCGTGACGTTGCTCGCTGTGACGATACCTGTTTTCCAGCTTTACAGATGGAGTCGCAAGAAATGACGCCTAACCATGCGCTGCATCTAACCCGGCCACCGCGCCGTGGTTGCAATCCACGCGACCCGCAGGCCGGGTCGCTGAGGTTGGGTCGTTAGATCTCTATGACCGTCACACCCACACCCGGCGCGCTTAAGAAGTTCCGCCGCACCCCATGGCGTTTTCAGCAGACTGTTCAGAGACCTCAGGCGAGTGATTTGGACAGGTTTGTTTCCACCATCATCACGGCTCACGGCCACATTGCCACGGCGACTGTCACGATTGATGAGGTTGTTTTCAATACGGAGCGGATGACTGCACTTTGCCCTGCGGGTTCTACGCTGACACATGACTCCTCGATTTCGGCAGAATCAGCCGAGGAGATGCACGCTTTGTTAGTCGCAGCTTTTTGCGACGGTCCGGATTTCATCTGCATCCCCTCACCGAAGCCGTTTGTTTTCTATGCAGATCATGATGATTGGATTACTTTTTACGCGAACAACAAATCGAACCTGAACCACATCATGGAGCCACTGGCATCACATGGATACACGCTGGTTGAGAATTGGCAGCGAGAGCTCTAACCATTCGCCGGAGCCAAACCCGATTAGCGCTTTGGATTATTCGAGAACGCCTGTTGTACATCTCGTCTCAGGTTCGGGTTGGCTCAGCTTTTGTCGTTAGGCCACTTGAACACACACTAATATTTATGGGCATGGGAGGACCAGGAGACCATCCGATCGGTGACTTAATTCACTGGGGTCGCAATCCATTTCCGCCGGACATTGCGGATATGATCCGGCAGTTGTATTCCTTAGACCCGAAGATTCGGGACACGTTTGCCTTGGACGCATTTGATTGGGAGGAGGGGCGAGCGCTTGACGAGGGGCGCGCCAAGTTGCGAGCAGAGTTGCAGAAGCATCAGTCGAGCAAGATATGACACCGTGGCCTAAACATGCGCTGCAGCGCCTAACCGATTGCAAGACATGGCGAGCAAATGATGACCAAGAGAAATAAAATTATCGGAACCAAAAGCAGGAGTCGCCCGGCGGCCGCGACGCCGGCCCTCCTCGCAGGCGGCAACCCGCAGATCGCGAAGGCCGACGGCGACGCCCCCGTGCAGGCCTACATCGCGGCCATGCCGGGCTGGAAACGCGACGTCGGGCGCCGCCTTGACGCGCTCATCGTGCGCACCGTGCCTGACGTGCGCAAGGCCGTGAGGTGGAACTCGCCCTTTTATGGCATCGAGGGCCAGGGCTGGTTCCTCGGCTTCCATTGCTTGACGAAGTACGTCAAGGTGGCTTTCTTCCGCGGCACGTCGCTACTTCCCCTCCCCCCCGGCGAGTCCAAGAACAAGGACACGCGCTACCTCGACATCCACGAGGACGACCAGCTCGACCAGGAGCTCGTGGCGAGTTGGATTAAACAGGCATCGGAGCTGCCCGGCTGGGTCCCGTAGCGCCGGCCTGAAGCTGCCGGCGAATCGGTCGGTGCCCGGCCGCGAGCCGGGAGACAAGCTGGCCCTCGACGCGGTTTCGTTCCAGCGTCCGCAGAGCGGCGCTTTTCAGAGCGGAGGCCGGAGGTTGTTGATTTCTGAGATTCAAATGGCGGGGAGGGAGCCGAAAGCACGCCTCCATTCACCACTCGCGCCACAATCGGTCAGGCACCTCACCCACTTTTAATCACACCCGGACAAAACGGGCGAGTGATTGGGTGCTTGCAATGACCAGCCCCTCCCCTATATATTAAACCCGCGATGTTGACGGCTGGAAACCTGCGGTGAAAGGCCGGCAGCATCCGATGCACGCGGCGGTTTCTCCGCCAGTGCTGACAGGGAGCCGATGTGGCGGAATTGGCAGACGCGCTAGACTCAAAATCTAGTGTCTTTACAGACGTGTGGGTTCGACCCCCTCCATCGGTACCATCTTGTTCAACAGGTGAGTCTTGCCGCACAAGTTGTGCAAAGACCGGAAATGGCCGGAACTGGCCTGATAACACCGGAAATCAACCACTTACAGCGACAATCAGGGAGTCTCTAAAACCCAAAAGATGTGCAGTTTTCAAAACCTGTGCAGTTTCAACCGGCCAAACTTCCAAGTCAAAACCCCTTATAAATCGCCTTTGGAAGTTGGAAACTGCACAACTTGTCACCTGGTCAAACGTAGGGACAAGGGACACGTTTTAGGCCCGTTTTAAGAGGTGAGCAGAAATCGACAGCGCCATTTTTGAGCCTCACTCACTTGGCGCATCGGCGCGGATCGCGGCGGGCCGAGTCCCTGAAAGGCCATTGCAAGGCTCATTCCCGGACCCACGCCACACCGGAATGAAAATACTGCCCAGCCATGCAACGCCACGCCTCATACGCTTGCGCAGCCTCGTCATCTTCTGTCTGCGGTTGACCAAGCATGAGGGTCAGGCCATCCAAGGCGGGCGCGGCCTCCGTTGGACAAACAGTGATCCGACCAATCGCCAGACCAATCAAGGCCCCGTTAGTAATGGAGTTAAGAGACATACTCCCGGTTAACATCGTTCAGCCTTGTGTCAATCCGAATCTATTCAGGCACCTACCAGGGCAGGATGGGAAGGCAATTCCTCGAACGGTGGAAGCTGAAATTGTTTCCGCAACTGCACTCTCTGTTCCTCCAAAAATTGGGCAACCTCACCGCCTAACTCTAGCCTCTCGATTTTGGTGTTGCCAAATACTGTATCGAATTCGATTTCCAACCAAACGGCCTCAATTTTTCTAGCTAGGCTTTGTATGGGTAATCCCCAAGTGTCTTCGGTCTCCGATTTAAGCAAAATGTGATTATCATACACGGCATCCTTGTTCCCCAAATAACCACAAGTAAACTTGTTGGGGCCAACCATAAAGCCTGCACTCCGAATCGTCACTGGCCAAGCCGAGGAATTCCTTACCAAGATTCCAAACAAGTTCGGAGGACGCCAAGAAGAAGCCTTTTGCCCAACGAAACTCTTACGAATATCGCGCCTGATTTTGTATGCCTTTAAATATTGCCATGCCAAGATCAACAACGCCCATACAATCGCCTGCGTAATCCCTTTCACCACCCCGCCGCCAATGCTATTCGAATCCATAAAAGTAGTTCTGTTTCCCCGTTACCCGAATTAAGACCCTTTCCACGGTGGCTTGCAAGGCCAATCCGGGCATCCTGATTTGACTTCCCCCCGTGAGTTGGTCCGATTATGGTTGTCGGATGCCAACAAACGTCGATTGGGGGATTTGGTGGGGGATCGCGGGCGTAGTAATGACGATCCTTTTTGGAGCATGGGCCATCATCCTAGCCAAACAGCATCAATACCCAGGCCAGCTTACCTACTACGCCGAAAAGCCCATCCGACTGTTTAATGATATCACCCGAAACCTAACAGACATTAATATCCTCTACCGAGGCGAACCGATGACGAAAAATTTGGTTGTGGCTCGCGGTTACCTGCTTAACACCGGGCACAAAGACATCGCCCCGGAGATGGTCACAGCCCCGATTACTTTCAAACTGCCGGAAGGGTGGAAATGGAGGGACGCGAAGGCCACATCCCTGACTGTTAATGGAGTAGCTGCAAAGATTCTTGATGAAAGGACTCTGTCGATACCCTTCCAACTTTTCCGAAAAAATGAATATGTGACTTTTGAATCTCTGATCGAAGTGCCGCATGAACAAAGCTTCGGAGGGTTTTTCGATGCCAGCCATCGGATATCGGACACCGGAAATATCAAAACCGTGTGGGTTCCGCCAATGCCAAAAACCAAATCACTTACGGAGGTTATGAAAGAAAACCTCGCGGTCATTGTGACCATAATCCTCTTTGGGATTATCCCAGCTATCGCTGGTGTGCCCAAGTTGAAAACGGATTGGCGTACTGGGACTGTTTACCTAATGCTGCCATCCGCAGTATGCTATGGATTTTTTCTGGTCTATAGCCAGGAGTGGAAGAATGCAAAGTTCTGGAAACGTGTAAAGCCACGAGTTTAGCCCACAAAAAACCGGCCAGGCGTTTCCACCTGGCCGGTTCGTGAGCCGAGCGCCATCAGTTACCGCGCAGATCGGCGGGCGGGAGATAGACCAGGGCGGCGCGGTTGGACTCACACCAGGCCAGCGCGGCCTTGGCATCTGCAAAGTCCATTGGCGTGACGGTTGGCTTGCCGTCCGTGGTTTCAATCAAGACCGCCACCCGGCCAGGCCACTCACTAAAGAGCGTCTTTGGCGTGACGGCGAAGCGGGCGAAATCGGCGGTTTTCATCGGCTCATGCAGCGGTGACATGCGTGGAAGGCCTTCATAAAATTGGCCTGCAATTCGCGCCCCATGTCGTCACTCAAACCGTCCAGACCACTGGCAACAATGGGAGAGATGGAACCCTCCCCATCATTCTGGATTCTCAGCAATTGCCCGGCCTGCATCGCCAGCAGGGCGACCGTCTTGGACACGGAATGTTCCAGCTTTGAGAAGCTGGTGAATAGTTCCATGGCGTCCTTGTTTTGGTCGCGCAGATTTACGGAGGGTGCAATCCGTATTTGTTGGCGGGTGTGGCCGGGCGTTTGCCCTTGTGGGATAGCGGTTTTATTGCTACCTCTTCTTGCGGATTCGCTTGCTTTTTTCATGAACTGGATTTGGTGAGCGGGTCTTACGGCCCTTGGTGGTGTTACTAGCACCGCCAGGGGTTTCTTGTTGTTTGGCTTCCTCTGCCTGGACCCATTCCAGCATCAGAAGTGTGATTTCGCCGCCCGGCATCTTAGCGCCCGAAAGCCAGGCGTTTACTTGCTGTCTGGAAGCATCCAGAAATCCAGCCAACTCCGTTTTTTTGCCCCTTGCTTTAGCTGCCCGATTGACGCGTTCCAAAAACCTTAGGAGTTTGACTGGTTGGCGTTTAGTCACGCGCCATTTGTATTCCTTTGGGATTACAAGTCAACAGTTATTTTCCAAGATGGAAGGGCATTAGTTACGACTGCAATTGCCCTCCCGGATTAAAGGATTGGATTGCGCAGACTCGCGCAATGAAGGTTATCCAAAACAAAGGAGCGAGCCGCGCAGACTCACGCCGAACCGATTTACAGCGGGCGCTTGAAGATCATCACCAACCGCCCGCCACGAAAATTAGGCTGACGATCCACCATCCCGCCAGACTGAGCGTTCAAATCCGGCCACACCGTCTCAGGCTCAACGTAGCAGCCAACCATTTCCCACCCATCATTGCCCAGTTCGGCGATTTTAATTTCGGGCGAAAACCCTCCCGATTGTCTGTCTAGAGCGTGCGACTGTTTCAACAATGCATCCAAGGTTGGATTGCCAGGCTCATACACAGGGTTCTTGAAGGTTTCCAAATGATACTGCCACCTCTTCGGCCTTTGTTCAGTTACGATCGGCGCTTGCTTTGGTGAGCAGCCAGAGCCCAATAAAATGGCCACCCAAAAGAGGACGTTTGATAGATGGAGGAATTTCATAAAAATCGATCCAAAAAATTCCGGCCACTACCGCTTCCGAAGCTTGCGGTGCTGCTCAGCAAAATATATTCGCGCCGCCTCCATATCGCGTTTGCGAGCCTGGATTATCTTGGGTGAGTCCAACTCCTCGGCATAGATAAATTCATTGGCGAATGAATACAATTTATTTCCAAACTCGTTGAGCCGGTCATCCTGCACAAGCTCCAGCCACTCGCCAAGACAGTCTTTAAGCACAGCCTCAGCAATCACCCTGCCTTTTGGATCGGGCGTATAGTGCATGTTGCCTGACTCGCTGTTCTTCTTCTCCTCTGAAATTTCAGCCTCAAGCCTTGGTTTCAACAAGCTGTCATAAACCTTGCTGAAAAGCGCACCCGGTTCCGCTTTTAAATCCTTGGCATTGTAAAAAAATGCAGTGCTGCTAATCGGCCAGATACCCTCAGCAAGCCATTGAGGATTTAGCAAAGAGGTGGATAGAATTTTATACGCGACATCGTAGCGCAGGGGAGCGCGTGCATGCTCGAAGCTCGCAAGCTTGGTGCTGTCCAATCCCACATCGCGGGCAAATGCAATCTGAGAAAGGCCGGTTCTGATCCTGTAAATCCGGAGCCTCTTACAGATTTCAACCTCTCTGGCTGGCATTGGATTCTTTCGCGGCATATTCACCAAGCTTGCATTTTGCCAACAAATTACGAGCAAAAAACAAGATTGACGGTTTCACGGTTTCATGAAACCGTGCTCCTCGCATGACACACGCACGCACGAAACGGGCAACGAACAAGCGAGGCAAAACCCGCTTTCCAGGCATCGGCAAAGACGCCGCCGCCTTGGGCGTCCGCGAATCCACCTTGCGCCGCGTGCTCAAGGGCGAATGGAAAAGCGACTCCCTCACCCGCCGCTATCTGGCGCTCAAGACAACCCCAAAACCCATAACCCGCCCCCGCAAATCCAAACGCTCATGAACCCGCCCAACACCAAAGCAGGCGAGGCCATTTTGGCTCGCGCAAGAAACCTCCAATTCCACCGGAGCTGTACCTGGAATGAAGCCCTCCAACTGGCCCGCGACACCAGTCCCGAACTGGTCAAAGCCCTGGGCATTCCCGATTCGGTTCAGATTGCCAATGATGCCGCCAGTAATACCAGCCTGGCCGGACGACCCGCCCGGGCGCGGGCCGCGCAGCAATTCCGGGAAGAAGTTCACGCGCACATGAACGCGACCGGGGAAACCTACGATGCCGCCTGGAAATCCTGCCTCAAGTCGAAGGTGGAACTGGCCAACGATGCCGGTTTGAACCTGCCGCCCGGCCCGGCCTCCATCGTCAAGCGGTTGCAGGCCCAATCCACGGAGGCTGGCACCGGCATCACCAACCGCCTCGCCTTGGCGCTGCCGGGCAATGCCACCGAGGACGAATACCAGGTCGCCTTCAAAGCCAACGGCTCGCAACTCACCTCCCGCGACCCCGAGGCCATCTTTAACGCCTTGGCTGCTGACTACGCCAAGCGTGAGGGCGTCAATCTGGCGGTGGGCAAGTTGTATTGCCTGGGCCGCTATCAGGCCCTGTCCTCTGAAATCTCCCCCGCCTCAAAATCAGAAATCAAACGCTCGCTTAACAGTTCCAGCACCAACTAAGACCAATGAAACTCAACTCCAAATACAAACCCACCGTCATCGATATCCGCGCCAACATTGCCGCCAGGCTGGCAGACTTGCTCCAAGTGGCCACCGGCCTGGAAACACTCACCAGCGACGAGGCAAGGATCAGCGCGGAAGTCGAAAAGCTCGAAGCGGAACAGGACTATGCCAACGAAGCTGGCATTCAAGCGCTCGGCACCAAGCAGACTCAGTTGACCTTGATCCGCCGCCGGATCGAAACCTTGATCGAACGGACCCAGCCCCAGGAAGCGGCTTTGAATGCGGCTCTGCGCGAGTTGACCGATGCCTTGCAACATTGGGTCCAACCCGAATTGGATGCTCTCAGATTCAGCGTTGCCGAGGCCCTGCTCCCGCATTTTGGAGAATGGGCCGAGGCCAAACACGCCGCGTCCACCTGCCCCAAGAGCCGATCCTTCGTCCACTTCTACTTTCGGCGCTGGGGTGAGAGCAGCGCCGCCGCCACGGAAGCGCAACGCGCCTTGCAGATCGTGGATTCCGTTCTTGCAGGCAAGGTTCTTTGGCAGTTTGCAGTTGAGGCCGTCCCCGCTGAGTAATGCCATGCCTTTAGCCTTAAACCATTTTGACGGCGAGGAACCCGGTTCGGAGATGTCGGCTCCGGGCCGGATTGGAACGCCGTCAACGCCGGGCCGGGTGCGCGTCTTCTTTTCCGCGCACCCGGCATGTGTTGCGAGCCGGGCGGAGTTGTTGCCGCCCGGCATTTCTATTTCTCCCTGATGCCAAGATGAATCCTGGGGCGGCACAATCTAACACCGATTTTCGGACCAATCGCGGGCGGACCCCAGCGCGATTGGCCGAAGCAAGGCCGGGCGCTCACGCGCCCGGCCCTTTCATTTGCCCACCCCTAACCAACATGACCCTTGCCACCCTCCAACCCGCCGCGCCCGCCCCGGTCGCGCTGCCCGCTCAAAAATACGTGCTGGCCATTCAGCGCCCGTTCGTGGACATGGCCCTGCTTCAGTTCGTCCTGGACATCAGCGAAGACCAGGCGCTGTGGCTGATTGAGGAGGGATCGATTGCCTTTGCCTTCAACCTGAAAACCAAAAAGGCCCGCCTGCCCTATTTACGCATTCTCACCCAGAGCGTTTTGGATCACGTCAACCGCCAGTCCTCGCTGGGTGAAGACGCCGAACTTAAACGGCATTTGGAATGCATCTTCCCTCCCACCGTCAACCCCACCGCCCAGGCTCTGGCCAGCACCTTCACTTG
>JAQGOT010000444.1 GCA_028293465.1 Pedosphaera sp.
ACGGAACCGGTGGCCATGAAAACGCGGAGGGTTTCGTTCGGTCTTTTGGCGAGCGGAGAGATGGCTCCGGCACCGACCACGATGATCAAAACCAGGTTGACCACGAGGGCCATCTTGACTTCCGGCGCGCGGCTCAAGCTGCGGAAGAAGGCGAGGGAGAGGGCCGCGACTTCTTCCGGCACAAAAGGGATTTGCTTCTCGAGAAAGTTTTTCCGAAGTGCGACAGGCGCGCCGGCTGAGAAGGAGATTTGTGGCTTCGCGGCGGCGGTGTTGGATTGTCCGCGATAGAAGCGGAGGGTGGAACGGTAAGCGCGGGTCAGGCCGGCGGCGCCCAGCAGCAAAGCCCCGAATGAACCCCAAACCGCGGGCCAGGCATTGCCGTCGGCCAGGGCCATGGCGCCTTTCGGCAGCCAGAGAATGGGCACGTACGTGTGCGCGGGGACATAGGCCGGCGGGAGCATCTTGCCAATCTGGTCGGAAGTGGTTTCCGGGGCGGCGGGGGCGGTCGTGGTCTGCGGAGCAGCCTTGCGAGAATGACGGAGAAACACATTGAAATAAAGATTCGGGAGCTGGCCCAGCAACACGATCGACATGGTGGCAATGAGGATCACGTTGCGGCGTTTGCGCGGGTTGACCATGATCGTCACCAGCCAGCCGCGCACACAGTAAGTCCAGGCGGTCACCATGAAGAGGAAACTCACCAGGAGCGGGATGAGCAACAGCATGACGAGGCCTTTGCCCCACAGCAGGCCGAGGCAAAGACCGAGCGCGCCGGGCACGAAAATGATCAGTGTGGGAGTGATGTGCGAGGCGAGATAGTTCATCACGAAAACCCCCTGCAAGGAGACGGGCAGATGCAGTAGGCGGGTGAGGTCAATCGATTCCGCGCGCTGGATTTCCGCGAGCACACCGATGAGCCAGATGAACAGAAAGACAGCGATGATCAAGTCCCAAACGAGGAGGTTGACGAGCGGCGGAGCATCCGCCAAGCCCATCGCGCCGCCAATCAATCCGCCCACGCCGGCACCGACGGAGAGGACCACACCCGCCGTCGCGCCGAGGATCTTGAGCACCGCATTGAGGTTGCCGCCCCGGGAGAACTGGTTGCGGCTCAGCCGCCAGCGCAGCCAGATGAGCGTGCTTAATTGACGCCAGTTCATTTCAGCTCTCCAGCCAGCTTAACTTTTGGCTTTCGTGTTCCTCGCCGCCGACCGCCTTGATGAACGTCTCCTCGAGGGTGCCGCTGGCGCGCACTTCCTGCATCGAGCCTTGATAGACCAGCTTGCCCTTGGCGATCACGCCGACCTCCGTGCAAAGTTTTTCGACAATTTCGAGGACATGGGACGTAAGAAAGACCGTCGCTCCGCGCTCCACGCAACGTCTGAGAATATCCCGCAGCACGCGCGAGGCGATGGCATCCACGCCTTCGAAGGGCTCGTCGAGAAAGAGCAGGTCGGGATTGGAAATCAGCGCGCCGGCCAGCGCGAGCTTCTTCTTCATTCCGTGGGAGTACTCCAGGGTCAGCTTCTTCTCCTCGTTTTCCAAGCTCATCATGGTGAGCAGTTCCTGGCAACGCTCCCGCACGGTGGGCAACGGCAGCAGGTACATGCGTCCGATAAATGTGAGATACTCGCGGGCGGTGAGATTGTCGAACAGCGCCAGGTTCTCGGGCACGACTCCGATGCGGCGCTTGATCTCGCGGGCCTTGCTGTCCGTGAGCACATTTTCACCCAGGATGTTGATGGTGCCAGTCGTCGGCGCGAGCAACCCGGTCAACATCTTGATCGTGGTAGATTTGCCGGCACCGTTCGGCCCGAGGAAGCCATAGAACTTGCCTCGCTCCACCTGCAAGTCCAAAGCGTCCACCGCGCAGATCTGCCCGAAGCGTCGCGTAAGTCCCTTGGTTTCGATAGCAAAAGTCATCCTGAAATTGACCCTACCGGTTTTTGCTACCAAGAGCGAGATGAATCTCGCCGCCCCGAACTCGCTGCAACTCACGGGGTGAACGCTGGTGAATCCTTAACAGCCAGATTTCTCGGTTACGATAAACCCAAGGTAATGCAACATCGGGAGAAAGAATTCCACTTCGGCCAGGTGGTCTTTATCGAAGCTTATCACAATGCCGATGCGCCGGTCCCAGTCGCTTTGGGTGAGTTGGATGCGACCGCCGATACTTTTCAAAAATAGAAACCGGCAACCCTCCTCACGGAGTTGGCGTAATTCCGATTTCTGCCAATGTTCGATGAACTTGTTCGCGATATCATCCGATTTCAGATCGCGCCGATGGTTGAACAGGGTGATGGCCGCGCGGTCAACGAAGGATTGAAAGTAGCCGAAAGGGCACCACTGGGGGGCGAAGCCGGAACCGTTCCAGATCAAGGGTTCGAACAAACCCTCGTCCATCCAGCAGATTTTGTCGTCGTGCCGCGACAGGACAAAGAGCTGACCGGGTATGCGGGGTGAGGTGATGATCTGGTCGCCGTCGATCGTATCACCAATGAGGACACTTTGGATCACTTCCTCCCGGGGCAGAACGTGCGCCCCGCCATCCCAGAAAAAATCCTCTTTCCATCGTTGTTGCGCGTTTTCGTATTCCGTGAGGATTCGTAATGGTGGATAAACCCGGACGAAATCGCAATATTGCCCCAGGCCAAGCTGCGTCATGAACTCGCGGTAACCCTTGGGAACGGGCATGCCGAAATGCTTCTCCAACAACGCGATCTCGCGCTCGGGAATCACGAGCAACTTATCGTTGACCAAGTATGTATCAGAAAAGCCCATCTGCGCTTTGCACTTTAGGGGTGGGGGAATATCAACTCATTCTCCGTAAGGGTCTAAAGGGTGGGAGGCGGTCAAATGGAGGGCGATGAGGGATTCGAACCCCCGACCCACAGCGTGTAAAGCTGCTGCGCTACCACTGCGCCAATCGCCCGGCCAAGGAATATGTTGCGCGGAATCCCGTTGTGCGCAAGCTCATTCGCCGGGGAATTTGTGGTGGAGGAGGGTTCGGTCGGTCGGGGCGATGCCGAAGAAAGGCAAAGGTGGTTGACGCGGTGCCGGGTTTGAAACATGGTTTCAAAATGTTTGCATCACGTTGGATGTTATTTCTCACTTGTCTGTTTTTGGCCTTAACGGCTTCCGAGACGTCCGCCGAATCGGCTTTTTCGTTTGCCTCCACGCCCGGGCAGTTGCCCAAGGCGGTGGTGCCGCGGCATTATGACCTGCATCTCCGGCCGGATCTGGAGAAGTTCACCACGCACGGTTCGGTGGTGATCGAGATTGAGGTGCTCAAGCCGGTTAAGGAGATCGTTCTGAACGCGTTGGATCTGGAAATCACCCGGGCCAGTTTGCTTGCCGCCAAAGAGACGGTGTTGGAACATAAATTGGATGCGGAGAAACAAACGCTGACGTTGCCCGTGCCCGGGGAACTCGCGCCGGGCAAATATCGGCTGGTGCTTGAGTTTAACGGGCGCATCACTGCCCAGGCACAGGGGCTCTTTTATGTGAAATATGCCGCGCCGTCCGGCAAGAAGATCATGTTAAGCACGCAAATGGAAGCGACGGACGCCCGGCGCATGTTCCCTTGCTGGGATGAACCGGTTTTCCGCGCCACCTTCGAGTTGAGCGTGGTGGTGCCCCAGGAGCATTTGACGGTTTCCAACATGCCGATCGAGCGCGAGAACCGGTTGGAAGGGGGGCTCAAGCAGGTGAAGTTTGCGCGCACACCGCCGATGGCGAGTTACCTGGTGGTGTTGGTTTCCGGCGAAATGGAGGAACTCAAGGGTCAGGCCGAAGGGGTGCAGATTCGCATCATCACCACCGAAGGCAAACGGGAGCAAGGCCGTTATGCGCTGGACGCGACCAAAAAGCTGCTGGCTTATTACAACCAATATTTTGGGATCAAGTATCCTTTGCCGAAACTGGATCAAATCGCCGTTCCCGGCGGCTTCACCGGCGCGATGGAGAACTGGGGCGGCATTACCTATAACGAGCGGATGCTGCTGTTCGATCCCAAGACCAGTTCGCAGGAGACCAAGGAGCGTGTTTTTGCCGTGATCGCGCACGAGATGGCGCACCAGTGGTTTGGCGACCTGGTGACCACGGCCTGGTGGGACAATCTCTGGCTCAATGAAGGTTTCGCCTCCTGGATGGGGACCAAGGCGACGGATCATTTCAATCCGGATTGGCAGGTGTGGTTGCTCGCCGATGCGCAGAGGAGCGGTGTGATGAACGATGATGCGCGCAAAACCACCCATCCCATCCAGCAGAAGGTGGAGAATGAAAGCCAGGCCAACGACGCGTTCGACCAGATCAC
>JAQGOT010000450.1 GCA_028293465.1 Pedosphaera sp.
GTCGCCAGCTGGATGTGCTTCTCCATATCTTCATGGTGATGGTGTGGCTTGCCTGGCTGCCAACGCGGATCGAGGCGAAAGGCTACAGCAGCGGCGGGCATAGCTATTCTTCCGGAGGGGCTTCCAGCCACAGTTCCAGCAGTGGTGGGAGTCGCAGTTCGGGTTCGAGTTTTGGGGGCGGGAGCAGCCGGAGTTCGGGCTCCTCAAGCGGCAGCAAGAGTTCCGGCTTTACCAGCAGCAGCGGGAAAACTTATGGTTCAGGCTCCAGCAGTGGCAACAAGAGCTCCAGCGTCAGTCCGAGCGACCGCGGTTCCAGCAAGAGTTTCACCTCCAGCGGCAGTGGGAAAAGCTACAGCTCGGGTGGAAATCAGAAAAGCAGCTATAACTCGGGGAAGAGCTATAGTTCCGGCATTGACCACAGTTCGTCTCCCTTTGCAGCGAGTGGAAAACGAACCTCCTCACCGGGTCGACCGGCCAAATCGAGTGCCGTCACATCCTCCAGTCCCGCGTCGGGACCGCCCGCGATGTCCTACGACAGCGGCGCGGCGCGAGCCATGAAAGAGGCGGCGAGCCAGCGCAATTTTACCGAATACAAGCAATCCCAGGCTGCCAAGTCACCTTCAAGCGTCCCCGTCAATTCGTCGAGCAGAGCTTCTGGTTCCGATTACGCAGGGCCGGTGCCGCCGGTCATTCCGCCATCCCAGCGAGCCGATTACAATCCGCCGGCGACGGTTACGCCGAGCGCTTCGCGGTGGGGTGGCAACAATTATTCCGGAGGATATGGTCGGACGACATGGTATCCGGATTACCAGCTTTACTCGACGCGGCCGATCCGCATCCGGAACTATTATTCCCCGTACTACTCGCGGCCCGTGGTCATTTATAACGACAGCTACAGCAGCCTGTTTTGGTGGTGGCTCCTGGATCAACCCTTTGAGGACCGGGCGCAATGGGTCTACCATCACCGTTCCGACATGGACGAGGCCCGTTACCGCGCCTTGGTTTATCAGGATTTGCAGTTGGAGAATCGCATCCAGGAACTGGAGCAACGACAAATCCCGGCCGATCCCAATTATGTGCCGGCGGGGATGGATCGCGACCTGATGTACAGCGACAAGTATGTGGACCGCGCGTATGCCACCCGGCCGACCCATAATGGGCAAATCGCCTTTTGGTTTATCCTCATCCCGACCGCGGTTGGGGTTGGCGGTTTTTTCATCTGGCTCGTTTTCTTCAAACGTTTTCAAACCGCAACCGCGTAACAGCCTGTAACCTCACATATTCAATCATGAACCTGCACCTGCCTGAATACATCCTCGGAGATATCGCCGCGACCGCCGCTTTTGGGGTGCTCGCCATCATTCTCGTTGTTTTCGGCTATAAAGTCTTCGACATACTCACGCCGAAGCTTTCCTTCGATGAAAGCATCAAGAGCGGGAACGTGGCGGCCGCGATTCTGATCGGCAGCTTCATCCTGGGGCTGTGTTATGTGGTGGCGCACGTGGTCTCCGCCATTTTGGGTGCTTGATCGGAAATCATCGCGTTATGTCCGATCCAAAAAATAACGGCAAGACGCTGTGGGAGATGCTCACCCACCGCGGCCAGGAAGCGATGGTGGCCGTTGCCTTCCGCAACCCGCTTGATCTGCGCATCGGCTCCTCGGTGCTGGTGTCCCACGTCAACGGGCCGGAGTTCGAAGGTTATGATTTCTCCGTCAAAGAAGCGCGCGAGTACGTCCGGCGCATCGGCACGCAGGAGTTTGGCTTCACCGACTATGTGCTGAAAGGGACCAACACCAAGACGTTCGATGCCGCGGACGAAGTTATCACCCGGCTGCGGTTGGTGCCGAACGCGCAAGGGACCAACGACAGCGCGTTCCTGCGGCTGTACGATGAGTTTGCGTTTTCGGAGGATTTTCTGGCGGTGGTGAAGGACACCACCGGAGTTTTTGAAATCAGCGATGACAAGACGGACGAAAAGGAAATCTATAACCGGATCAATGACGTCCGGGATGCCTACGAAGCCAATGTGTTGATCATCACCGCCACCACGGAGGAGGGCAAAGCCCCGGCCGGGACGACCAAGGCGGCGAAATTGGAATATTGGGACTATTGGCGCGACCGGGAGATCGGCGGCGGCAAGACGGCGAAGCAATTCATCTTCGTGGAAATGGATTCCGACACGGGGTGGTTCCAAATCTGGCGGGGGAGCGAATTTTTCCTGTGAACTGCAAGCCAGGGAGTTGAATCAGGTCTGCGTCAGCATTTGGCCGGGACTTGCGGTTTGGAGCAGACCTTCCAGTAATCGATGCAGAGGCCGACAATTTCGGTGAGTTCGTCGAGGGTGTCGGGTTTGACGATATAGGAATTGGCACCTAATTCGTAGGCTTTCTTGATGTCCTGGTCTTGATCGGAAGCGGTCATTACGATGACGGGAATGATGGCGCAATCGGGATGGCTTTTTAGATAGTTCAATACCTCAAACCCGTCCATCCGGGGCATTTTAAGATCGCTGTAAATGACGGAAGGGAACGGATAGGCCTGACGATCCTCATAAGGCGGCTCCCCACATAGATATTTGAGTGCTTCCACGCCGTCAGGGGCGATGTGGATGGGGTTGGTCACCTGGTTTCTTTGCAGCGCCTTTTTCAAAAGCAAGGCGTCGTTATCGTTGTCTTCAACAATCAAAATGGGCTCTGAAGAAAGGGCTCGTGGCATACATTTTCAGGACTTTGAACCTACCAAGTCAACTTCGGCCAAAACAGGTGGATTGTAAATGTCCGGTTATTGATAATGTGGCGGCTTGGAGTTGACGGACTTGATCCGGTCCAGTTCGATGGTCTCCATGGTTTCCGAAATCTTCTGCTGGTGCGTTTGCATTTTCTTCAACTGTCGCGCTTGTTCCAGCACCACCTGGTTGAGTTGATCATATAAGTGCTCGACGTGCGCCAGGGACGTCTCGAGTTTTTCCAACCGTTCGGCGAGTTCTTTGTCCATAGCTGACGTTAATAGGTCTTTGCAGAAAGGCGAAGACAGTTTTTATTAGTGTGTTATTTCAAGCAAGACGACGAAACGGATGGCGGGATTGCTGGAGCAGCATGTGGAGCAATTGCGCGCCTGCCGCCAATGCCCGAAAATGCATAAACCGGTGGTGAGCGGCGGGGCGGTGTTCAGCCGAGTCATGCTGGTGGGGCAGGCACCGGGGGACAAGGAACCAATCGCAGGCCGGCCCTTCGCCTGGACAGCGGGCAAGACGCTGTTTCGCTGGTTCAATGAGGCGGCGGGGATGGACGAGGCGACTTTTCGATCATCGGTTTACATGGCAGCCGTGTGCCGGTGTTTTCCCGGCAAGAAGGCCACGGGAGGCGACCGGGTGCCCGCGCCGGAGGAGGTGCAGAACTGTTCCGCCTGGCTCAAGGGCGAGATGAAAATTCTTAGGCCGGCGCTGGTGATTCCGGTCGGGAAGCTGGCCATCGAACAATTCATCCTGCCGCAGAAGCTGGATACGCTCATCGGACAGCAACTGGCGGTGACGTATGCGGGTCAGCAGTTCGACTTGATTCCACTGCCGCACCCTTCGGGAGCGTCGCCGTGGCATCGGATGGAACCGGGGAAGACGTTGCTGAACCGGGCGCTGCAACTCATCGCGGCGCATCCGGCGTTTCGAGAGTTGAGTCAGGCGGGAACCGCAACCGGTGCGGGGCGTGATTTGCGACGCCGCACTCCGATCTGGAGCAAGCGAAGCACAGTGATGCCGACGCAAGTCCAGCCGAACAAATCCCCGTGTTCATGATAGAAGGTGGGGACACGCTTTTCGCCGGGCTGGAGCAGGGGAATATGCGTTAGCAGAAAGCCGGGGCCATAAATTCCTTCTCTCCCACTCGCGAATACTTCTTTGATCCGGCCGCGGGAATCCACCCAGCAGGTCAGACCATTGTTGGAGCAGCGGACCAGCGGCACGCCGTTTTCCACCGCGCGAAAAACGGCGCAAGCGGCATGCTGCCACTGGGCTGCGCCTTCGCCGAACCAGCCGTTGTTCGTCAGGTTGACAAGGAAATCGGTGTCATCGGATACATATTCAGGCACCAGGTGAGGGAAGACGTCCTCAAAACAAATCAGCACCGAGATTTTCGTGTTGAGTTCGCCGAGGCGGAAGGGGACCGCGCGGTCGCCGGAAGCAAACCCGCCTTCGATCGGGGTAAAATACTTCAGAAACGGCAACCAGTGAATGAGGGGAATGTATTCACCAAAGATGACGAGGTTGCGCTTTTTGTAGCGCTCAACGAGTTTGCCTTCCGGGCTGACGAGGAAGCTGCTGTTGAAATAATCGGTTTCGTTGGGATCGGTGGCGTGGGGGCGAGGTTCGGCATCGTCGGAGCCAATGATCATCCAGACCTTGTGCTTGCGGGCAAGTCCGGTGACGGCTTGAAAGGTTTCTTCATCGTAGCGGACCAGTTTGGGCACGGCGGCTTCCGGCCAGATGAGGAGGTCGGGTTTGTTGGTGAGGGCGGCCTCGGAGAGTTGGAGCAGTTGATGAAAGCGGTTCGTGCTGCCGGCGGGATCCCAGATGAGCGTCTGCGGGATGCTCGGTTGGATGAGGGCCGCGCTCAACTCCGGGCGCACCGGCTCGCGATGTAAAAGTTTTTGGTAGCCGGAGGCGTAAGCCGCGCCGACCACCGCCATGGGAAGAATAATTTCCGCCACCCAGGCGGAGCGCATGGCCGGTTTGCGGATCACGACCATGATGGCGCTCAACAGCGACAACGAAGTCCACACCACCAGAAACGCAACGCCGTAAACGCCGGTGAACGCGGAAATTTGGATGAGCGGGACGATCCGAAATTGGGAGGCGCCGAGGAGGTTCCAAGGGAATCCACTCATCAACCGGGAGATGGTCATTTCCAGGGCCACCCAGATGGCCGCGCCGGTGAGGGCCCAGACCAGGCGTTGCGTCCAAGGGACGGAAAGGAAGCGTTCGGCCAGACTCGCGAGGTCGGCAGCGGGTTCGGGGTCGGTCAGCTTCACCGGGAAGAGGCGCCAGCATAGCCAGGCCCAGAAGGCTGGATACAGTGCAAGGTAGGCACTCAGGGCCACCCACCCAAGGATCGGAGCCCAAGCGACGGGAATCAGCAGCAGCCAATAAAGAGAAGCCAGATAATGAGCAAACCCAGCGACCCAACCGATGCGAAACGCTTGCTTCGCCGGCTTGCCGATGGCGGCGAGCAAAATTAGTCCCGGCGCAATCCAAGCCAGTCCGGCGACGCCGAGATCACGCGAGAGGAAATTAGGGAACGAAGCCGCGAGGAGCAAACCGGCGAGCAATGCCCAAGGGTAGCGGCCGCGGATGAACGAACGTAATCTTTTCAACAATGGCAGCTTGCCCCAACTCGTCCCAAACGCAAGCTGTACTGGGCAGTTCCGTTGGCTGGCAGTGTATCGAAGCAGAGCCTCCGGGGCGCTTATCTCACTGACGATGCCGGGTTGGCTGGGCTTTCGGCACCTGCCGACAACGACCTGAGCTTCTCGGCTCGTTGCTTCAGGAGGTATATGCGCACCGGCGCACCATCCGGTTCGATCTGGATGCTTTTGCAGAGGGTGTAATTGGCGTCGATGAAGTTGGCGAGTTCGGGAAAAGTTTCATGTTTTTCCGTTCCTTGCCAGAACCAGATGAACGCACCCGCAGCAACGGCGTCAATGAACACCGCAGGCCGGCTCCGTGACAAATCGGTCAGGTAGCGCTTGCGAAAGTAGGCTTGG
>JAQGOT010000471.1 GCA_028293465.1 Pedosphaera sp.
CCGTGCTGAACAAAACCCAAAACTACGTCCCCAAACAGTTGCATCAAGAATTACTCAACGACATTTGAGTAAACCACTGTTAATCCCCAATCTGCCTCGTTTGATTCCGTGGATTGGTTTTCCGGTAATCCTTTAAGCACTAAATACTATGCCCGCTTCACCAGTTTTGGAATCGGTCAAATCGGATGAACGGCCATTGCGCTCCGCTCCCCGCAGTGCGGTCGTTTCCCGCGACCCCGCCGCTGTCGGCAAGAAGATCTGGATTGATCTGGAGAACACGCCGCACATTCCGTTCTTCAAGCCGATTATCCGGGAACTGGAACAGCGCGGCTACACGGTGGTATTAACCGCCCGCGATGCCTTTCAAGTTTGCGAGTTGGCGGATCGCTTTGGTCTGCCCTACAAAAAAATTGGCCGCCATTACGGGAAGAACCGCTTCCTGAAGATCTGGGGTCTGGCCTGGCGCAGCCTGCAGTTGCTCACCTTCGTGTTGCGCGAACGCCCGGCCTTGGGCCTGAACCATGGCGCGCGCGCTCAAATCCTGATTTGCAATCTCCTCGGCATTCCGACGGTCATGATCATGGACTACGAGCATTCCAAAACGCCGCCGATGGTCCGGCCGCGTTGGGAAATTGTGCCGGAAGTCCTGTTCACCGAGAACTTGCATTGCAAGACCAAGGAACGGATCAGAAAGTACAAGGGCATCAAGGAACATGTGTACGCGCCGGAGTTCAAACCGGATCCGACTTAGCTTCAACAGCACAACCTGGCCGGCAGCAAAATGGTGGTGACCGTTCGCCCTCCTGCCACTGAAGCTCACTATCATAATCCGGAGAGCGAAACCTTCTTCATCCAGTTCATGAATCGGGTTTGTGAAACCCCGGGCGTGAAAGCGGTTCTGCTGCCGCGCAACAAAACCCAGGAAGCTCACATCAAGGCCAATTGGCCCCGGTGGTTCGAAGGTTCCAAAGTCATCATTCCCAAGGAGGCGGTGGATGGTCTCAACCTCCTCTGGTACTCCGATCTGGTCGTCAGCGGAGGCGGAACCATGAATCGTGAAGCCGCCGCGCTCGGCGTCCCGGTGTACAGCATTTTCCGCGGTAAAAGCGGCGCGGTGGATCGCCATTTGCAGAGCCAGGGAAAAATGATTTTGATCGAGACCATCCAGGACGTCCAAAACAAGATTTTGCTGCAGCCCCGCAAACGGGATGATCTGCCCAGCGCCCGACCCCGTGAGGCACTGGGCGACATCGTTAAGGAAGTGGACTCCATCATCAAGTTGGAATATCCCGCCTGAGTCCGTTCATAACTCCCAACCAAGTAACCTGATGACCAAAAAAATTAAGCTGCTGATTATTGCCGGTGCCCGTCCCAACTTCATGAAGGTCGCGCCCCTGATCAAGCATATCCGGGGATACGGTGGAGCAGGGGAGAAGGACGGTGTGCGGCTCGAATACCGTCTGGTCCATACCGGCCAGCATTACGACGAGAAAATGTCGGATGTTTTCTTCGGCGAACTTGGCATCCCCGCGCCGGACATCAACCTCGGAGTGGGCTCCGGTTCCCATGCGGTTCAGACCGCGAACGTGATGACGAAGTTCGAACCCGTCTGTGAGCAGGAAAAGCCGGACTGGGTCGTGGTGGTCGGCGATGTCAATTCGACGATGGCCTGCACTTTGGTGGCCGCGAAATTGGGCGTCAAAGTCGCCCACGTTGAGGCCGGCCTTCGGAGTTACGACCGCACCATGCCGGAGGAGGTCAATCGTATTGTGACCGATTCACTGGCCGATTTGCTCCTGACTCCTTCCGCCGACGGAAACGAAAACCTGAAAAAGGAAGGGATTCCTGATTCGAAGGTGAAGCTCGTCGGGAACGTGATGATCGATGCGTTGATCGCCAATCTCAATCAGGCGCGCGCCAGCAGCTTGCTGAAGCGCCAGGAATTGAAGCCAAAGGATTTCGTTTATGTGACTTTGCATCGTCCCTCCAACGTGGACGAACAGGCCAGCCTGACCTCGATCATGGGGGAACTGAAGCGGTTGGCCCGCGAAATGCCGGTCGTGTTTCCCATCCATCCGCGCACGCGCAAGATGTGCGCTCAGTTCGGCATTTCCCTCGATGACAACAAAGGCATGCGAATTTTGGAACCCATCGGCTATCACGATTCCCTGAGTCTCACCGAAAACGCGCGACTGGTGCTGACCGATTCTGGCGGCCTCCAGGAGGAGAGCACCTATTTCCGCACGCCATGCCTGACCCTGCGGCCCAACACCGAACGCCCGATCACCGTCACGGTGGGCAGCAACAAATTGACGACCTTGGGAGGTTTGTCCGCCGACCTCGATGCCGTCCTCAAGCGCGAGCTTCAGTTCGGCAAAATTCCCGAATTCTGGGACGGTCGCGCTTCAGAGCGGATCGTTGACAGCTTGGTGGCTTACTGAACGGAACGGCGGCGTTTATGCTGAAGGCTATTTTTACTCTCGATTACGAAATCCACGGGAACGGGGACGGTTGCCCTTATGCTTTGATGGTCGAACCCACGGAGCGGATGCTGCGGCAGTTCGATCAGCATGGTGCCAAACTTACCATCTTGGCTGACATCGCCGAGATCCTGAAATTCCGTCAATACGCCGAGGAATTCGGGCGGGATGATTACCACTACTTCAAAATCACCGCTCAACTGCGCGACGCCATCCGGCGCGGCCACGACGTCCAATTGCATATCCACGCCTCCTATTTCAACGCGAAGTATGCGGCGGGGCGCTGGCGGCAGGATTGGTCGGAGTATAATTTCGCCGGCTTGAACCCTGAGCGCCTTCGTGAAATCGTCCGGCAGGGTAAAGAATTTCTCGAATCGCTGCTTCGCCCGGTGAACCCACACTACCGCTGCTCCGTTTTTCGCGCTGCCAACTGGTCGGTAAGTCCGTCCAAAAACGTGGTGCGGGCGCTGGTGGAGAACGGCTTTACCATTGATACTTCCGTTTTCAAATATGGACGTCGTGACGGGTTGGTGAACTTTGATTATACCAATGCTTGCAGTGGTCTCGTTCCTTGGCGGGCCGCCGAGGAAAATCTCTGCGAGGCCGATCCCAATGGTAAATTATTCGAATTCCCGATCTACTCGGAAAACCGCTGGGTTGGTGCGTTTCTCACTCCGCAAAGAATTTATCGGGCGTGCGTCGGCCGTCTGCACCGGTTCTCGGGCAGTCGCGAAATCATCCCGTCCACTCCCGTCGCCGCGAAGGCACCACAAAACGCTCCGCAAAAGTCGCACTGGCTGGCACGTAAGAACGCCTGGAAGGCGGATTTCAATCAATGCAGCGGCCGGCAGTTGATTCGTGCTTTGGAACGGGCGGAAGCCCAATATGGCAGCCAGGGCGTTGATCTTCCTTTTGTGCTGATCGGACATTCAAAGCTCTTCACTGGATTCAACGAATGGAGCCTGCGCTCGTTTCTCGCCTTTGTGGAAAAAAATCCGAAGCGGTTCGGCTTCGGCAAATTCAGCGATTTTGATCTCCAGAGCTTCGGCAATGCCCGAAAGGCTGCGCGCCCGGAACGGGAGCCGGCAACTCCGGGCGGGGCCACCGGCAAAGCCGAACCCGCTTTCCAAAATTAAGCGCCGCGACGGCTTCGAGACTATTGTGAACAAGAAAGAAATCGTGCACGATGGGCAGTATGTGCTCATCAGCGTCGGTCGGAACGAAGAAGCCTATATTGAGGGCTTGATCGATACGATTGCCGCACAAAAGATCAGGCCCTCCCTGTGGATTTTTGTGGACGATGGTTCGACGGATCGGACTTACGAGCGCGCCGCCGCCCGGGCCAAAAATCTGCCGTTCCTCCAAATAGCGAGGATGCCGGTCGGCCGTCCCCGGAACTTCAGTTCGAAGGTTTTTGCCTTGCAGCACGCCTGCGAGCTGGTCAAAAACACGCCCTCTGAATTCATTGGTTTCCTCGATGCGGACATGAAGCTGGAACCCGATTACTACCAACAACTGATCCAATGCTTCCGTTTGGATCCCCAGTTGGGCCTGGGTGGCGGCACCGTGATCGACCAGTACCCGGATCGCACCGAGAACATCCGTCAGGGAAGCGAAAACTTCCACGTGGCGGGAGGGGTGCAATTCTTCCGCCGGCAATGCTTCGACCAGATCGGGGGGTACCTCCCGGTTGCAACCGGCGGCGAAGATACCATCGCCGACGTGATGACCATGATGCACGGTTGGAAAATCCAGGCGTTTAAGGAACTCACGGCCCTCCATTTGCGACCGGAAGGGTTCGGGAAAGCGAACGTATTCCGGCGGGGGATGCGTTGGGGGAGTCGGTTCTATATGCTTGGGTATCATCCGCTGTTCTATGTCGCGCAGTGTGCGCGCCGCTTGGGACGGCGCCCGATCATGATCGGAAGCGTTTGCCAGTTGCTCGGCTTTGCCGTGGCGACGGCCAAAGGCGAAAAGCGGCCTGTGTCTCATGAATTTGTGCGCTTCCTGCGGGAAATGCAGATGCTCCGCTTGCGCGAAACCTTTATGGGGTCAACTCAGCGAAAAGCCGCCAATGCAGCCACACCGCAACCTCTGCACGGCTCGCAAACTCGCTGAGATGATCCACCAGAACGCCTACGTGCACGATCGCTGATGGACGAACTGGCTCAAGAATCGAGCAGTATCACGGCCGCCGGCCTCCTGTTCATCGTCTGCATGGGCGTGATGACCTTTTCCCTGAAACGGCGGTATGCCTTGATGCCGTTGTTGATCACCACCGCCTACATGCCGCTCGGGCAGGTGTTCCTCGTCTTCGGCCTGCACTTCCAGTTCTTCCGCATTTTGTTGTTGATGGGCGTGTGTCGCGTTTTGATTCGCCGCGAGGCGGCGGATTTCGAGCGCACGCCCTTGGACAAGCTTTTTTTCTGGTGGGCGGTGGCTACGGTCGTCGCGGGTACGCTGGCCTCGCCTTCAGTCGAACGGTTCATCAACCGTTCGGGCGAAGCCTTTAACGCGGTGGGCGCCTATTTTCTTTTCCGCTGCTGGATCAGAAACGTGGAGGACATGTTCCGCGTGATACGCCTGCTCGCCATGATGATTGTGCCTCTGGCCATCTCCATGGCGGTGGAGAAGGTCACGACGCATAATATCTTCTCCGTGTTCGGTGGCGTTCCGGAAATTACCGCCGAGCGCGAGGGTAAACTCCGGTGCCAGGGAGCGTTCCGGCATCCGATTCTGGCCGGCACCTATGCCGCGACCTTGTTCCCGCTCTGCGTCAGCTTGTGGTTCATTCGCGGGGGCAACAAACTGATCGCCATCGGGGGAGTTTGCGGCGCGGCCGTGGCCACGGTGGCGGCCTCTTCCAGCGGCGCCCTCCTGGCCATGATCGGGGCGTTCATTGGGTTGGGGCTCTGGCCCATCCGGTGCCACATGTCGAAAGTCCGTTGGGGGTTTCTCCTGACGATCATCGCCTTGGCCATGGTGATGAAGGCTCCCGTGTGGTACCTGTTCGCGAGAGTCAGCGAACTCACCGGAGGAACGGGATGGCATCGTTCCTACCTCATTGACCAGGCGGTCGGCCACTTCAACGAATGGTGGCTTGTGGGATCAACCTACACGGCCCATTGGGCGCCGGAGGGTCAGGTGCTGGTCGTGGATCCGGACAACATGGATATCACCAACAATTATATAGCCGAAGGGCTGGGCGGTGGGATGCCGAAACTCGGGCTTTTCGTGTTGATGATCGTGCAATGCTTCAAAACCGTCGGCAAGTGGACCAACCGGGAGAATGCCTCAACGCGTTCCCTTCGACTGCTCATCTGGGCGCTGGGTGTTTCCCTGTTCGCGCACTGCGTCTCGTTCATGTCAATCGCTTACTTCGATCAGATCGTCGTCATGTGGTATTGGCTTTTGGCGACCATGGCGATGCTCGGGGCGGAACCCTTGAGGCTCGTGCACTCTGAATCAGCGTCCCAAGTCGAACCCTCGCCGGTTTTGGAGGCCGGAGTTGAAGCTGGATGATCCCCGAAACCCGGTGCTTGCACCGGATCGCCGTCCCAAAACAAGGCAGTCTCTGACCCCCGCTGCCAAAGTCCGTACGGTTTGGCTTTATTTTTAGACCCGCAAGAACCTCTGACCCAGTCCAACACACTTCCGAGCCTTTTTGGCACAGAAAATGGTTAAACACCTACTATGAAAGATAGCTTTCGCTTTCAATCGCTTAGCGCTAACATCGACATGACTATGAGGTATTTTCGTAAATTCACGTTGCGGCTGGCAGCCGCGTGCATCTTTTTGATGTTGGCTAGTTCGGGCTTGGCCACCACCTATTACATCGACTTTGTTACTGGATCGGACAGCAACAACGGCCAGTCCACCACCGCGCCCTGGAAGCGGCATCCGTTCATGGTCGGCTGGGCTGGAAGTTATTCCCATGCGGTCGGCGACCGTTTTATCTTCAAGGGCGGCGTGACATGGGACCGGACTTGTCTCCCGATCCAATTTGGCGTGGGCGGTACGGCCAACAACCATGATTACTATGGTGTCAGCCCCACCTGGTATGCGGGAGGTGCTTACTCCCGCCCGATCTTCGATGCGCAATCCGCCATCGGCGTCATCTTCTGGATGCACCAGGGCGCGAGCGGGGTGACCATCGATGGCTTTGACCTGCGGGGCGTTCAGGCGGGAAACAACTTTGGTCAAAGCTCCATCAGCATCGAGGGCTGCATCAACCTCACGGTGACCAACTGCTGGATCCACAAATGGACGCACGCCGCATCGGTCACGACCGACGGACAGTTCGGCGGCTTTTTCAACACGCCCATGGGACAACACGCCGGCCTTACGAACGTCATCATCACCCATTGCGATATCGGCAATGATGACGGCGACCGAAACAGTGGCACGTGCCTCTATTACCCGGGTGAAGTTGCGTTTTGCAAGATCCACGATTCCCCGGAGGGCATTCTGCACGGTGGATATTCAGTTCATGACAATGAGTTTTATAATATTGTGCCCAGTTACGATCCCGCTCAGCATCCGAACGTGGCCTACCTCGACGCATGGAACGGCTATTACAACGTCAATGGTCCCTGCCTGTTTTATAACAACTACATTCATGGGGATGTCAGTGGTGCGGAAGTGATCTATCCCAACGGGAGTGTGTCGGCGGCCGGTTTTGCGGATTTTTACATCTACAATAACGTCGTCATCGCCGAAAATTACAAAACCATCGACATCGATGCCTGGGGTGGCGCCGCCATGCGGCTGTATATTTTCAACAATACTTTCGTCAACAACAGCGGGACGCATATCCGGGTGGTGCCCCGGACCCAGGTGCCCAACACCATCAGCTATTACAACAATCACTTCGTTGGGGGCACGGTTTATTACCCGGCGGGAACTCTGAACACCTATTCGGGCAATAACCTTGTTCATACCTTGGCCCAAGCAACGGTCGCTGGATACACGCTCGCGAACTTTTATGCTCCTTCGCTCTCAACGGCTCCTTCGGTTAACGCGGCCACGAACTTCACCGGGCTCGGATTACCATCTTTTACCTGGGACACGAGCCGCGGCAATTACCGCACTCCGATCACCCGGCCGGCTACCGCCGCGTGGGATATCGGTGCTTATGCATTCACCGGTGCTGGCATCATCACCGGCAATCTTGCCCCGGTCGTCTCACCCATCATCCAGAACGCCACCGATGTTGACCCGAACCTTGCGGGGCTCCAACTTTATGAAGGCACGGTGGTGCAATATTCAGGCACCGCCTCCGATCCCAACGGTGATCCGATCACCTGGCAGTGGATCTACACGGTCAACGGTGGCCCTGAGGTTGTGTTTCAGAGTGGCGCTGGCACCGTTCCTGCCGTGAGCTTTAGTTATCGGACGGGCATGGCGGGCAGCACCTACGCATGGAAGCTGCGGGTCAGCGACGGTACGGCAACCACCGAATCGGTTTTGACCGTCGCGGTTGTAGCCCCACCTGCCGCCGGGCAGGGGTTGACTTTCGAGGCGGAGTTGGGTGTGGTCAGCGCTCCTTTTGTCACCACCAACGGGTATATTCTCCAATCGACCCAAACCGGCGTCACCAACGGCGGTCGTGCGACTTATAGCGTCACGATCACAAATGCAGGGAGCTATGTGATTCAGGCACTGGTCAATGCACCTGATGACGGAGCAAACTCATTTTATCTCAACATCGACACCGAACCGCAGGATCCGAGCATGGTCTGGCAAATCCCGGTCACCAGCGGCTTCGAGAACCGGATTGTAAACTGGCAGGGCAACGGGACCTGGGACAATCCGCAGTTCGTGCCCAAGGTGTTCAACCTGACCGGCGGGTTGCATCAAATCATCCTTCGTGGCAGAGAGGCGAATACCCAGTTGGATCGGTTCTCCCTCTTGAGAGTGCCGCAACCACCACAAAACCTGAGAATTCCGCCGGCTCCCTAAGTGGGCAGCAAGCCGGTTTTCACCCTTGAATTGTGCAACTTTAATCGGGTTATAATGGCTAAATACATGATTAACCATGGATGGAACGTTCGGTGCCAAGACAACGGAACGCCAGCCTGCGTTTGGAACAGCCGCAAGGCTTTTGCCTTCAGCCAGGCGTTGCTGCTGCTGATTCTTGGCTTGTTGTTTGTCTCCCCCGTTAATGCCGCGAACTGGTATGTGGACAACGCCGCCGGCGGCACCGTCCACAACGGGACGAGCTGGGCCAGCGCCTGGACCAGCTTCGGTTCGGTGGTCTGGGGCGCCAGCGGGGTCAAGGCGGGCGACACCCTGTTCATCAGCGGGGGCGCCACCAGCAAGACCTACACCGAGAGCTGGAGCGTGGGGGCCAGCGGCACCGCCGCCAGCCCCATCCGCATCGCCCTGGACGCGGCCAATCCCGCCCACAACGGCACGGTCATTTTCGACTACAACGCCCAGGGGGACACCGCCACCCTCAACGGGATC
The DNA here is from genome assembly GCA_028293465.1 of Pedosphaera sp. GTDB lineage: Bacteria > Verrucomicrobiota > Verrucomicrobiia > Limisphaerales > Pedosphaeraceae > JAQGOT01. Next base: position 8,949 of record JAQGOT010000471.1, read on the forward strand.
GCCTGCCTGCGCAGCTACGTCACCTTTGACGGCAACGTGGGCGGGGCCTGCCACCTGGTCGTGGCCAACCTGCGCAACATCCTGGACCGCTACGCGGCCATCGGCCTCTACGCCGACGCCAGCACCGGGGTGGTCATCGACCACCTCGCCTCGACCAACTGCAACAACCCCATCCGGCTGGCCTCGGCCAAGAGCTTCCGGGTGAGCCACTGCAACCTGCGCCAGGTGCGCGGGGACGCGGCCATCACCGCCGCCGGCTCGAGCGGTTCGTGGGACGCCAATCTGATCTACAGCAACGTGCTGGAGATCCTCTGGAACCAGGCCGTGCCGGCGGGCAAGAGCACCGCCTACGTGGGCCCGGACGGCATCCAGTGCGGCTCGGGGGTCTCGATCTACGGCAACACCATCGTGGAGGCCAAGACCAGCCTCTACACCTCCGACCAGCACCCGGACATGATGCAGGCCACCGGCAACTACCTGAAGGTGTACGCCAACGAGTTCGTCAACGTGGGCGACTCGGTCTTTGACTACGACTGCTACGGCAACGCCAACCCGCACGACGTGTGGATCTACAACAACCTGTTCCGCATCACCACCCCGATCGACGGCTACCCGGAGTTCTTCCGCCTCTACGCCTCCTTCAACGCGGTCAGCTCGATCAGCAACTTCAAGCTGCTCAACAACACCTTTGCCGACAACAATTTCCAATACCGCACCATCCGCTTTGACACCTACGGGGCCAGCCCCACGGCCAGCGGCATCGAGATCAAGAACAACCTCTTCTACAACTGCGGCGGGGGCAGCGGCTCCGCGCCGGTGATCTACGTGGAGAACAGTTCAGGCTTTACGAGCAGCTCCTTTGCCTTTGATGGGAACCTCTACTACAACGCCAGCACCACCCCCTACGTCAACTTCCGGGGCACGGCCTACACGGCGGCCGCCTGGGTGGGGGCCAACGAGCCGCACGGCAAGACCAGCCCGCCCAAGCTGGTGAGCTACACCCTCAACGCACCGGGCAACAACTTCCACCTGCAGGCCACCGACACGGTGGCGAAGGATGCCGGGCTGTCGATGGCGGCGTATTTCAACACCGACAAGGACGGCACCGCCCGCCCGCAGGGGACGGGCTGGGATATTGGCGCGTATGAGTATGGCACGGGCACAATCTCGACCAACGTGGCGCCGGTTGTGGCGGCCATCACGCAGAACGCAACCGATGTGGATCCCGCCTTGGCGGGCTTGCAGGTTTATTCTGGCACGACAGTGCAGTACGCGGGTTTGGCCACCGATGCGAACGGCGATGCGCTTACCTGGCAGTGGCTCTACACCGTCAACGGCGGCGCGGAGGTGGTGGTTCAAAGCGGCAGCGGGGTGGTTGCACCCCTTACCTACACCTACGGTGCGGGCACAGCCGGCACCACCTATCTCTGGAAGTTGCGCGTGAGTGATGGTCAGACCACCGGAGAGTCGCAAATGATTGTGGGAGTCGAAGCCCCGCCGGTGGCAGGGCAGGGCCTCACCTTCGAAGCCGAAGCCGGCACGATCACTGCGCCGTTTGTGAGCATCAGTGGTTACATTTCCCAGCCAGCCCAGACCGGAGTGACCACCGGCGGGCGGGCGGCCTACAGTTTCACCCTCACCAATGCGGGCACCTACGTGATTCAAGCCGTGGTGAATGCACCCAATGACGGGGCCAATTCGTTCTACGTTAATATCGATGCCGAACCGCTGGATCCCAGCATGGTGTGGCAAATTCCGATCACCGCCGGCTTTGAAAGCCGGTTGCTGAACTGGCAGGGGAGCGGGACCTTCGACAACCCCCAGTTTGTGCCCAAATCATTTAGTTTGAGTTCAGGCGCGCATCAACTCATTATTCGCGGACGGGAAGCCGGCACTCAGTTGGACAAATTTGCCATTCTGAAAGTGCCGCAGGCCCCGCAGGGACTTAGAATTATTTCAGCTCCCTGAACCGGAGCCGCAACCACGGGCATCGGAGTCGAGCGGCCCGAATAAGAAATGGTTTTCACAATGCCTGCTGAGCGCCCCATGCCAACGGAACCCGCCACGACTTCCCCGAAGAATGCTCTGAAGTGGACCGTCATCGTTGCGGTGAACAATCAGGAAGTCCTACGGAGCAGCTTGTTGAGTTCGCCCGAGATTTCATCGGCTTCGGAGGTGATCTTGCAGACCGGCTTCACCAGCGCCGCCGCTGCTTATAATGCCGGGATCGAAAAAGCCAGGACCGACTTGTTGGTCTTCGTCCATCAGGACGTTTACCTGCCTGCCGGTTGGGTGGCTGCCTTGGAGAAGGCTTTGGATGTGCTGTCGAAGCAGGATCCTCAATGGGGTGTGCTGGGCGTGTGGGGCGTCAAGCGCTCGGGTGATGGCGTCGGATATTTATACTGCGCCGGATTGATGCAGAAACTGGGCCGGGAATTCGAGGATGCTCCCGAGGTCAGATCGCTGGATGAGGTGCTCCTCATTGTAAGAAAATCCTCAGGCCTGCGTTTTGATGAGGAAATGCCGGGCTTTCATATGTATGGGACCGACCTCTGCCTGGAGGCCCAGCGCCGGGGAATGAAATGCCATGCCATTTCCGCATTTTGCGTCCACAACACAAACGGTTACAAAATGCTCCCCCTCGACTTCTGGCAATGCTATTTTCGCATGCGCCGGAAGTGGAAGGCGGAGTTGCCGGTCACCACCTCGTGCGCGGAAATCACATTCTGGTGCTGGCCGATGGTCAATTGGAATCTGCGGCGAGGTGTGAATTTGCTCCTGAAAAGACATAAACCCGGCAAGCGCGTCCCAGACCCCAGCCGACTGTACCGGGAACGACTCTGCTGCGAACCGGACGGCGTGACGGCGCCAGTCGCCGAAAAGCATTAGCCGATGAACCGCGATAAACAAAACGACGGGAAACCGCTGCTGACGTTTTCGATTGGAGCCTACAATCAGGAAGCGTTCATCCGCCAAGCTGTTGAAGGCGCTTTTGCCCAGACTTACTCGCCGCTGCAAATTATTTTGTCGGATGATTGTTCGAAGGACCGCACTTTTGAAATCATGGCCGAAATGGCGGCCGCTTATCGGGGCTCACACGAGGTAGTACTCAATCGCAATCCCAAAAATGTCGGCCTCGTGGCTCACGTAAACCGCTTGGTCCAGTTGATGCGGGGGGAATTGCTGGTCGTATCGGCCGGGGACGACATCTCGCTGCCTAACCGGACCTCGACTGTGTTTGAAGCTTGGGAAGCCAGCGGACGCCGCGCCTTTGGTGTGCATTCGACGGTCATTCACATTGATGAAGCGTATCAGCCCGGGCCGGCGGAGCCACCGACGCCGGTGCCGGCGGGCAGCCACCACTTCCAGGATGGCCCTGCGCATGTGAAAAGCTACATCCGCTCCGGGGCGCCGGTGGTCCTGGGTTGCACGGCGGCTTATAGTCGAACCTTGTTCGAGCGTTTTGGGCCGCTTCCGGAATACATGGTTTTTGAAGACATGGCTCTGACATTTCGCGCCTTGCTCTCGGGTGGGCTGGCTTTCGTTGACCATCCCTTGGTGCTCTATCGCCTCCATTCCACCAACATCCACCACAGCAAGGTCGAATACGTGGTGACGCGGCAAGCCTTGCTCGCGGATGAGGAAAGAAAAAAGACGATGCTGAAGCGCAAACTCTCCGTCGCCAGGTCATTCCGCGCGGATTTGGAGAAGGCAAGCACGCTCAACTTGATAAGGGAACCCGACTACACTGCCTTAAACGGGGAACTCAATTGGTTTGAGCAAGCCAATGCTTGGGAATTGGATTATCGAGGGGCCGGTTTTCTGCGCCGGTTGGTTTTGTTCCTGCAACTTGCCGCCGGTCGTGTACGGTTTACGCCAAATTCGGGCCGGCTGTTTTATCGGTTGCTCCCGACCTGGTGCTATTGCTCCGCCAGAATTCTTAAGAATCGTGTCCGCTCAAAACTGACACGACTGGCTGCGTGACGAATGAAATTTCCTGAGGCTTCCGTTATTTGCTGATTTTGAAACCGCGCATCCTCTTTTTAAGCCATGCCGGTTCCCGAAACGGTGCCACCATCCTGTTGCTTCACCTGCTGCGTTGGCTGAAGAGCCAAACCAATTATGAGTTCGAGGTGTTGGTCAACGGCGGCGGGGAATTACTGGACGAGTTTCGGGCCGTTGGGCCGACGAGGGT
>JAQGOT010000504.1 GCA_028293465.1 Pedosphaera sp.
TGCTCGAGATGAATCTTTTTCTTGTCGATGGCCACGTCGAACTGTGTCTTGAGCTGGTCGGCAATCGCGCCGGTGGTCACCGAGCCGAACATTTTGCCGTCCTCGCCCGTCTTGACGCTGACGACCGCCGTCAGCTTGGAAAGGGTTCGCGACAGGTCGTTCATATGATTCAACTCATCGGTTTCGCGTTCGGCGCGGCGTTGCTTGAGCACTTCCAACCGGCGCTTGTTGGCCCCGGTGACCGGGATGGCAAGACCTTGGGGAATCAAATAATTGCGGGCGTAGCCGGAGGCTACCTTGACCTGATCGGACTCGCCGCCAAGGCCAACAATGTTATGGGTGAGGATGACTTCAGTTTTTGGCATATGAAAAATTAGTGGTTGGAAATTGCACTCGCAGCCGCAAAGCCTGAGGCGCGGCCGATCAAGTTAAAATGGAACATCGTCGTCTTCGGGCGGAGGACCGTCGGCATCCGACGGGGCTTCAGTCTTCGGGGCTGCCGGCGCGGGGCGGCTGCGCGGCGCTTCAGGAGCACCACCACCAGCCTCATTGCGATTGCCACCCAAGAATTGAAAACCTTCCATCACCACCCCGAGGCGGCTGCGCTTCTGGCCGGTTTGCTTGTCGTCCCATTGGTCGAGCCGCAGCCGGCCTTCCACCATCAGGGGACTGCCCTTCTTGAGGTATTGAGCAACGGTTTCTGCCTGACGCCCGAAGGCATCCACATCAACAAAGGTGACCTCTTCCTTGCTTTCCCCGGTCTCGCTTTTCCAGGTTCGGTTGATGGCCATGCCAATTTTAGCAATCGCCATTCCCTTGGGCGTATAACGCAACTCAGGGTCGCGGGTTATATTCCCGATCAGAATGACTTTGTTGAAATTGGCCATGAAACAGCTTATTTAGCGGCGACTTCTTTCGGCACCGGCGCCAAAGAGAACATCACCCGGAACACGTCGCTATTCAAGGCGAAGCGGCTCTGTAATTGCGCGATCACGGCTGGGAGACATTCGAAAATGACGTTCACGTAGAAGCCCGAGGAATGGCGCTTGTCCGCCACCCGGGTAAAATTACGCTTGTCCATCTTCTGCACGGTTTCCACCTTGCCACCCAGGCCGGTGATCTCCGTCGACAGCTTGTCGATCGTCTCTTTAATCGCTTCTTCTTTGCCCGCCGTGTTCAATATGAACAAACCTTCGTATCTTTTCACTCAGTTTTTCCTTTGTTACACGGAGTCTTTGACGACTCCGTTAAATTGACTCATGGCCTTGCCGATTCCGGCATCCAGCCAACATTCCACCTGCGCCGCCGCCGCTTTCAGAACCCGGTCCACCAAGACCGTCTCCGTTGCGCTGAACGGCGCCAAAACATAATCCGTGATTTCACGGCGGCCATCGTCCGTCCGCCCGATGCCGATCCGCAACCGCACGAAATCCCGCGTACCCAAATGGGTCTCAATGGACTCGAGCCCATGATGACCACCGCTGCTGCCGCGTTCCCGCAGGCGAATTTCGCCCATTGGCAAATCGGCATCATCCACCGCCACCAGCACTTGCGCTACCGGCACCCGGTAATAGCTCACCAACGGCCCCACCGCATCGCCACTGGCGTTCATGAACGTTTGCGGCTGGCACAACAAGATCGTCGTCCCGTTCCGCTCCACGCGTGCCACGGCGGACTTAAACTTCTTCTCAGTGGTCCAGGTCGCCCGCCAACGCTCGGCAAGCCGCTCGACCAACTGAAAACCGACATTGTGCCGGGTCCGGGCATATTTGGCCCCGGGGTTTCCCAAGCCGACGATGAGACGCACATTCTCCATGGTCGGGGAGGGTACGGTGGCTGAACCCCATGGTCAGAGCCACCATTGAAATTACTTCTTCTTCTCGGCCTTCTTCTCCGCACCTTTTTCGGCAGCGGGAGCGGCCGCAGCGCCCTTGGCAGCCGGAGCAGCCTTGTCGCCAGCCTTGGCCGGGGCCGCGCCGTCTTCCTTCTTCTCTTTGATCATCTCCACGTCGCCACCGGCGGCGGCGGCTTCGGCTGCCGCAGCGGCTTCCTGGGCCTCGGTCAGCGGTGCCGCAACGGCGATGACAGAAATATGCTTGTCGCCCAAAATTTCAACATTTGCGGGCGGCTTGATGTCGCCGATATGGATTGCTTGACCGATCTCCAGATGGGAAACATCGAGGGTGATGACTTCCGGCAGATCCTTGGGCAAGGCGCGAACTTTGATTTTGAACAGGACGTGTTCCAGCACGCCGCCGCCGTTTTTCACGCCGGTGGCTTCGCCGGAGGTCTCCACGGGGACCATGATGCTGACCTTCTCGTTCTCGGCAACTTCATGAAAATCAACATGCAACATCGCGCCGCTCAACGCATGATGTTGGACTTCCTGCACCAGCGCCAGGCGCTTCGGGCGGGCGTCGTCCTTGATGGAAAGGTCCACCAGCACGTTTTCAGAAACGGAATGATGCACCAAGTTTTCCATGTCCTTGGACAGAATCTCCACGCTCTGGGGTTCCTTTTCGCGGCCATAAATGACGGCCGGGATGCGCCCAGATTTGCGGAGCTTCTTGACTTCGCCACGCCGAATCTGCGTGCGGGTAAAAACATTCAATGATACAGATTTCATTTTTTTAAACTGGTTGCGGCGTTTTCAACGCACCGCTTAGCTGGTGCGCCCGCCTTTAAATTCAAAAAGCGAAGTAACTGACGAATTACTGTTAATCCGTTTGATGGCTTCGCCAAGCAATCCCGCGACTGACAGGGTATTAATCTTAATCCCGTCAATAGCAGGGCGAAGGACAGTATCAGTTGTAATCAATTCGTCAATATCAGATTTTCGCAATCTTTCTATCCCGACAGTGTTCAAGATAGCATGAGATACGCACGCCAGAATCTTTTTTGCCCCCTGCTTTTTGAGGAGGGCGGCAGCAGTGGTCAGGGTTCCGGCCGTTTCCGTCAAATCATCGACCATGAGCACGTTTTTGTCCCGAACGTCGCCGATCACGGTCATGGCTTCGATCTCCAAGGCGCTTTTACGCTGTTTGGAAACGATCGCCAGCCCGACCTCAAGGACTTGGGAATAGGCATGGGCCATCTTCAACCCCCCCACATCCGGGCTCACCACGATCAAATCCTGAATGTGCTTTTTCTTGACGTAATCATACATAACTGGCGCAGCATAAAGATGATCCACGGGAATATCGAAGAATCCTTGGATCTGCTGGGCATGTAAGTCCATGGTGAGGATGCGGTTAGCTCCGGCAGCGACCAACAGGTTCGCCACCAGTTTGGCCGTTATGGGAACCCGGGGCTGATCCTTCCGGTCCTGCCGGGCGTAACCGTAGAACGGCATCACCGCTGTGATCCGCGAGGCGCTGGCACGGCGCACCGCATCCATCATGATGAACATCTCCATCAAGTGGTGGTTCGTGGGCGGTGAGGTGGACTGGACAATAAACACGTCCTCACCCCGGACATTTTCTTCAATTTTAACGAACGTCTCGCCGTCGGGAAACGAGCTGACCGTGCATTTGCCCAGTTCCATGCCATTGTATTCGCAAATGGCCCGTGCCAAAGGTTCGTTGGAAGTGCCGCTGAAAATCTTCACGATGCGATTAATTAGGTCCGATTGCGTTTAAAACAAAAAAGCCACCGATGCCGACCGGTGGGCTGATCCAAAAAGGAGAGAAGACTCTAGCAACCAATCCGGTCGGCGCAAGCCCAATGATGCAAAGAAAAGTCACCTGGTAATCCAACCACCCCCAACCACCAGGTCATCCTGATAGAAAACACACGCTTGGCCCGGGGTGATGGCCCGTTGGGGAACGTGCAGTTTAACCTTCGCCCCGCCATTCGCCATAGGCCGGATGGTGGCGGGTGTCCCCGGATGATTATACCGGATCTTGGCGGTGACTTCGATGGACTCCGGCGGCGTTTCGTAGGGAATCCAATTGCACCGTTCCACCGCAAATTCATCGCGATCAAGCGCCGACTCATCGCCCACCACCACCCGGTTTTGGGCCGCATCCAACTCGATGACATAAAGCGGTTTGGGGGATGAAATACCCAAACCCTTGCGCTGACCGATGGTATAAAACTCAATGCCCTCATGGTGGCCGAGCACCTGGCCTTGGAGCGTCACGATCTCGCCCCGGTGCTTCTGAACCAGTTTGGACTGCTCGAGAAACCGGCCGTAATCCTTGTCGGGGACGAAGCAGATTTCCATGCTCTCTTCCTTGTCAGCCGTCTTGAGGTGGCTTTGGCGGGCGACTTCGCGCGTATCGGTTTTGGTCAGCTCGCCCAAAGGAAAGAGCGAATGAGCCAACTGCTCCTGCCGCAAGGAGAACAGAAAGTAGCTCTGGTCCTTGCGCGGGTCGCGTCCGCGCTTGAGCAACATTCGGCCGCCGTCAGCGCTCTTTTCGACGCGCGCGAAATGGCCGGTGGCAATGTAGTCCGCCCCCAACTGCTTGGCCCGGCTGATCAGGGTTCCGAACTTGAGCTTCTCGTTGCACATCACGCACGGATTGGGCGTCCGGCCGGCTTTGTATTCCTCGGCGAAGTAATTGATCACCTGCTT
>JAQGOT010000506.1 GCA_028293465.1 Pedosphaera sp.
TCAAGCCGCGCACGGCGGCCCAATGAAAATGCGCGGGCAGAAATAGCGTTTTGAGTAAAATGAACGGGCAAAAGTTCATCGCCCGCTACCCTTCAAGTTCACTCCACGGACTTTTGCAATCGTCTCATCAGATTGGGAAAGGGGGCGCGAAGGATGGGGAGATGCTCGCAGGGCTCGCGCCGACGGAGTCGGCAGAGTGATGGGGGCGGGAAGCCCTGAATCTATATACATGCCGGTCCTCCGGACCTTCGGAGAGGGTTGGTTGGGGGCTGGGGACCCGGCGGTCGGCGGTGAATCCAGGGTGCTTGCGCACGGCCAATATAGGCGAATCCAAGTTAATCCAAGCTCTCCCGATGCGGAATTCGGAGTGTGGAGTGCGGCATTGGGGGAGCGAGGACTCTTCCTTCACACAGTAGGGGTTAATTCTGGACGGTGGGCTGGTTGATGTTGCTGCGGCTCATAGAGCCGCGCTCCGTAAAGGCGAATCCAGGTTAATCCAGGCAAATCCAAGTTAATCCAAGGTGCTGGCGCACGGCCACCGTGGGGGGAGGAAATGACCAATGACCAATGACCAATGACCAATCAAAGAAATCCCAATGTGTTAGCACACGGCCATCAAATCTCAAGGGGTTGGCTCGAACGGTCGCGATTGTTTTGGCGGGCTGGGCTGTTTGGTGTTGAAGCGGCGTGAACGCCGCACTCCGGGGTGGGGTCCGGATGCGCCGGCAGCGCAGGCTTGCTTTACGGGCGGGTTTCGGGTAATACTTTTTCCAAGCAAGCCAACAAAACCAAAGCACAGGCACGAATTCCATGAATCCAAATTCAGAAACCTCCCCCGCCGCCGGTGAAACGCGCCGCACGTTCATCCGCAAGGCCGCCACCGCCGCCGCAGTGGTCAGTGCCACCAACCTTTTCAAAACTCCGGTTTACGGCCAGAATCAGGCTCCCTCCACCGGCCGCGTCATCGGGGCCAATGACCGCATCGTGGTCGCCTATGTCGGCGTTGGCAGTCAGGGCATGGCCCATGTCCGCTCCCAGAAAGCCCACGCCGCCGAGAACAACATCACCCAGGCCGCCGTCTGCGATCTTTATAAGAAACACCTCGACAACGCCCGGGCCGCCATCGAGTGCAAGGACGCCGACGCTTACAGCGACCACCGCAAATTGCTCGAACGAAAAGATATCGATGCCATCACCATCGCCACCGTGGATGTCTGGCACGCCCAAGTGGCCATCGACGCCCTGGAAGCGGGCAAGCATGTTTATGGCGAGAAGCCGCTGGCCCGTTATCTGAACGAAGGCTTCCAGATGCAGGATGTGATCAAGAAGACCGGGAAGGTTTTCCAGGTTGGTTCGCAGTATTGCGCCGACCCGATGATTCACAAGGCCGCCGAGTGGATCCGCGCCGGGAAAATCGGCGAACTCGTCTGGGCCCAAGGCTCCTATTGCCGCAACAATCCCAAGAACAGCGAATGGACCTACCCCGTCGATGCTGATGCGAATGAGGGCAACCTCGATTGGAAACGCTGGCTCGGCAAATCGCCGCAGATTCCGTGGGACCCGAACCGTTATTTTAGCTGGCACAAGTACTACGATTACAACTCCGGCATCCTCGGCAACCTGCTGCCGCACCGGTTTCTGCCATTGATGCTGGCCACCGGCAATCCGCAATTCCCGCGCCGCGTGGTTTGCACCGGCACGAAGAAGGTGTCCACGGACCGTGAGATCAACGACACCACGCACCTCTTGGCCGAGTTCCCCAGCGGGCTGACCATGTGCGCCGCCGGCAGCACCGTCAACGAGCAGGGCTTGCCTGATTTGATCCGCGGCCATAAAGGGACGATCTCCTTCTCCGCAAGCCAGAACAAAGTCGAGCTGAACCCGGAGCGCCCGTTCACCGAGGAGTTGGACCACCTGGATTTCAGCGATTCCGCCAAGGTGGGCGACATCTCGCGGCTGGAAAAGAACTGGTTCGACTGCATCCGCAGCGGCGAAGTGCCCTACGCGAACATCGAACTGGCCATCCGCGCGCACACCGTTCTCTGCATGGCCGAAATGTCGGAGCGCCTCGGCTTGGCGTTGTTCTTCGACGAGAAGACGCGGACCGTCCACACCGCTGGCGGCAAGGAAGTGCCGGCGCTCACCTACGGCAGCGTGATCCCGCCCCTGGCCTGATCACCGCCGCCGCCCAGTGGCAGCAAATGTTCACACCCCTCGTCGCAGCCGACGCAAGCTGGCTGCGACGAGTAGTAAAATCGACTCGTCCTCAAAATGGCTCTGCAAGTCTGTTAGCTCACCTGCCCGAAGGGTGGTTCCGACCTTGAGGGGAGTGGAATTATGATTGCAATAGTCTCAGCCGCATGTCAGGACTGTGTCAGGGCAGCGTGGAAGCCAGCCGCTTGATTGATCAATGTTATTTATGGCCGGGGTGACTATTTCTCCAAAACGAATTCTGGTGGTGGACGATGAACCGGCGGTCGCCGAAACGATCCGCATGGTCCTCGCCATCAGCGGGCATCAGGTCGAGGTGGCCGGGTCCGCGGAGGAGGCTCTGGGCCGGTTTGAGGTCGGCAAATACGACCTGGTGATCACCGACCTGTCGCTGCCCAAGATGGACGGCCTTGATTTCGCGCGCGCGGTCAAGACGCAGGCGGCCAAGCAACCCATCATTCTGATTACGGCGTATGCGGAATCCATGGGCGGTGAAAACAAGCGGTTGGCGTATATCGATTTCCTGATGGGAAAGCCCTTTTCCTTGCAGCAATTGCAGGACGCGCTGAACAAGGTTTTTTCGCCCGCTTAGCAGCGGGTGCCAAGGTCACCGCGAGGAGCCCGCTCCCGCGATTCTGGTGTTCTGAAAGGCGATGATCCGCCATTCCCCTGCTGCCTTGGCCAATATCACAGACGATAAAAACTAATACTGTGCTCCAGCCCTTGCGCTAAGGCATTGGCTGGGGAATACTTCAGCCCAACAGACAACAGGGCGCAAGAATAGGGTTTTCAAAACATGCAAAAGCAGTGGTTTCGTTCGTGCTCGAGGTGGATTTTTTCACTCGAATTTTTTTTGGTGGTGGGCGGCAGCATTAGCAAGGGCTTGGCGGCGGATGCTCCTCTGACCGACCATCCGGCCGCTTTCCCTCCACCCGCACCAGCCTCGCCACCACGCCTCGCCGCAGCGGACGAAGGTATTTGGGACACTGAGGTCGGCCGGGGTTTCCGAAAAGGGACCCATGATGTCGGCTTCGCGCTGACTGGGGGGCTCGGGCTGAAGCGTGACGTGGTGGGCGGCAGCTATGTCGGGCACGATGTGGCGCTGGCCACGGTGCATTATGGTCGGGTGTTCAGCGGGGTGCTGTGGCAGGATCATTGGTTCCAAGGGAACTTCCAGTGGCTTGCGGAAGGGTTTGCTGGC
>JAQGOT010000544.1 GCA_028293465.1 Pedosphaera sp.
GCTTCGCATGCTATAAATAGGTTGACCGATTAGGTAATCGAACTAAGCCAGTTCACAAAAATTGCGAAGACTGCATCCACCAGAACGGTAAAACCACCGAGCAGCAGGATCGAAATCATCACCACCGAGGTCGAACCCTTCAGTTCCGCCCAGGTCGGCCACGTGCATTTCTTTAATTCCTCGCGGGTTTCGCGGACATAGTTCGACAGTTGGAGCAAATATCCCTTCCGCCACAGAATGGCGAAAATGACACCGACCACTGCGACCCAGATGAATATGCTATAATTCTTCACAATTTCTAAGCTTTGGCGGAGGGGGAGGGATTCGAACCCCCGAAGGTTGTTACACCTTAACGGTTTTCAAGACCGCCGCAATCGACCACTCTGCCACCCCTCCGGCATACAAGTTTTGGCAGGGCGGGAGGGACTCGAACCCCCAACCGACGGTTTTGGAGACCGCTACTCTACCAATTGAGCTACCGCCCTACTCGTTGACGAGTGGCTATCCCTACATTCGGTAACCAGACTAAAAAACGGAGGTGGGAGTTGCCTCCCACGCTCCATAAAGATACAGCCCGAATGGCTTAACCAGCCACCACTTCGCTGACACGACCCGCACCAATGGTGCGTCCGCCTTCGCGAATCGCGAAACGTTGGCCTTTTTCCATGGCCACCGGCGCGATGAGCTCGACTTCGACGGAAACATTGTCCCCAGGCATCACCATCTCCACGCCGGCGGGCAAGGTCACGTTACCGGTGACATCGCTCGTGCGGAAGTAGAACTGAGGGCGATACTTGTTGAAGAACGGCGTATGACGGCCACCTTCTTCTTTGGAAAGCACATACACTTCGGCTTTGAACTTGGTGTGCGGGGTGATGGAACCGGGCTTCGCCAGAACCATGCCGCGCTCAACTTCTTCCTTCTTGGTGCCGCGGAGCAGCACGCCGACGTTGTCACCGGCGCTCGCCTTGTCCAACAGCTTGCGGAACGCTTCGATGTCCGTGGCCGTCGTCTTGCGGGTGTCCTTCAGGCCGATGATTTCGACTTCGGTCATGCGGTTCAATTCGCCACGTTCGACGCGACCGGTTACAACCGTGCCACGACCTTCAATGTTGAAGACGTCTTCGATGCACATCAGGAACGGCTTGTCGATTTCCCGAGTCGGCAGCGGAATGAACGCGTCAACCGCAGCCAAGAGGTCCGCAATCGCCTTCTCGCCTTCGGGCTTCGCAGCCAGAGCGGCGGTGGCGCTACCACGGATGATCGGGGTCGTGTCACCAGGAAACTGATACTTATTGAGCAGGTCGCGAATTTCCATCTCGACGAGGTCAAGCAACTCCGGGTCATCAACAAGGTCAACTTTATTCAAGAAGACGACGATGGCGGGCACGCCGACTTGACGGGCCAAAAGGATGTGTTCGCGGGTCTGAGGCATCGGACCATCCGCTGCGCTGACCACCAGAATGGCTCCGTCCATCTGGGCGGCACCAGTGATCATGTTTTTGACGTAATCCGCATGGCCAGGGCAATCAACGTGGGCGTAATGACGGACGGTGCTCTCGTATTCAACGTGAGAAACCGCAATCGTCACGGTCTTTGTATCATCACGCACCGTACCACCCTTGGTGATATCGGCATAAGAGATCGCCGGCGCCAACCCCTTACGGTGCTGCACCTCGACGATGGCTGCCGTCAGAGTAGATTTGCCGTGGTCAACGTGACCGATGGTTCCGACGTTGACGTGCGGTTTCGTTCTTTGAAAATTTTCTTTTGCCATTACTCTATCTCCTGGTGTTGGTTATGTTCGTTCTATCTATTAAACTGGTTCTACAAATTGGAGCCCATGATCAGGATTGAACTGATGACCTCGTCCTTACCAAGGACGTGCTCTGCCAACTGAGCTACATGGGCATAGCCGAATAATCTATAATCCTGAAACCCAATAACGACAATAAACCACTCCCCTGGCCTTTTTCTTGCCACTACAGGGGCTATGATTTTGTCGATTTACGGCCCAATGACTGGTGACGAAATTAATTGGCTTATCAACCCGTGTCAATGCGTTTTAAAACTTTTTTTGTCGATTTTTCACTTTTCTGCCGTTTTCTTGGGAAAACTTTTGCGCCATTCGGTCTTCGGAGGTTCGGGTAACCCTTGAGCTCGCAGGGCGGTGCGGAAGTGCAACTTGGCAACCTTGCCCAAGTTTTCAGCCCCGTAGCGGGCCACAAACTCCTTAGCCGCCTTGTCCACCGCCGCTGAAGCGCCTTTGGGGAAAACCATTTCGTATTGCTTTTCCAAGTCTCCTAAACGGGTGACAAACTCGTTTCTAGCCAGGATGGAAGCCGCCGCTACAGCCATATCCTCTTCCGCTTTATGACTTTGCACCAATTCTATCTCCCGCCCAAGGCTCATCAGCGCCTTGGCAACAGTTTCCTTCTTGGAGGCGAATTGGTCGCTGATGGCCCGCACGGGCGGTGGGTTCATCCGTTGCTTCTGCCCCATCAAATTTTCAATCACCCGCGCATGGCCCCATGCCAACAGGGTATTCACGCTCCGCATTTTGGTGTAAAGCCGGTTGTAAGCCTCGTTGCCGACCGGCACTACGCTGGTGACACAACCGGGGGTTTTCTGGATTAATTCGGCCAATTCCCAGATTCGTTTGTCGCTGGAAATGTTCTTGGAGTCGCGAATCCCGGCATCCTTCCAAGCTTTCATCACCTTTTCGTTGATATAAACTCCTGCGATGCAAAGGGGACCGAAAAAATCGCCCTTACCACTCTCGTCCACCCCTAAACGCGGGACCAAGAGTTCGGGATTGAGCACCGCTTCATAACCGACGCGTGCTTCCTTGAGAATTTCCGGTTCCAGCACAAACTCGATGAACTCCTGGGTCCCCTTCCCTTGCAACACCAGCTTCCCACTCTCGTAAAAGACCACATTGAGGTTGTCCTTCGCCCCGGCGAACCGCGCGTAGGGAACCTGGCGAAATTCGAAATCATGCGCTCGCAGATGAGCCTCCAGAGCTTTGGCGTTGGGCTCGGTCAACTTACAGGTATAACTCGTTAACGGCTTCACAAGGTTGTCTCAGCCTAGGTCTTTGGATTAAGCTGCGCAACTGTGAGCAGAAAAAAAATCCAAAGTCGCCCGCCAAAAGTCGGGCTCGAGGATCGCCAAGCAGCAGCAAGCGGTGCGGCAAACGTTGAGGCGCTGTTGGATTGGTTCGCGAAGAATGCCCGCGACCTGCCTTGGCGGCGGACCCGCGATCCTTATGCCATCTGGGTTTCGGAGATCATGCTGCAACAGACGCAGGTCAAGACCGTAATCCCCTATTGGGAACGCTGGATGCGAAGCCTGCCGACGCTTGAGGCCTTGGCTCAAGCCAAGCCCGAGGAAATCCACAAACTTTGGGAAGGCTTGGGTTACTACGCACGGGTCCGAAATATGCAGAAGGCCGCCCAGCAGATCCTGGCGGAGCATGGCGGCAAATTTCCCCAAGATTACGGATTGATCCTCGCGTTGCCGGGCATCGGTCGTTACACCGCCGGGGCCATCGCCAGCATTGCTTTCAATGAGCCCAAACCGATCCTGGATGGGAACGTCATCCGCGTGTTGACACGGCTGTTTGACATCGCCGAGAATCCGCGGGAAAAAGCCACGAACGGAAGACTTTGGCGTTTGAGTGAGGAATTGGTGACTTCGGCCTTCGGGCTGGCCACGCCGGCGCGAACCCACTGCTGTTCGCATCTGAATCAGGCCCTCATGGAACTGGGCGCGTTGATCTGCACGCCCAAGCAGCCGAAATGCCTGCTTTGTCCCGTGCGCACCAACTGCGTCGCTTATCGCACGGGTAAGGTCGAACAACTTCCCAATCTGGGTCCGCGGACGGCCGCAACCTCACGCAATTTTATTGCCTTTGTCGTCGAACGGAATGGGCGCTTTCTCGTTCGGCAACGCCCGGTGGGTGTCGTGAACGCCCATCTTTGGGAGTTTCCGAATCTCGAGATTACTACGAACGGATCTGACTTGGATCTTCAAGCAGTGGCGCAGACCGCCTTAGGAACAGCGCCCGGCACCCTTGAAAAACTTTGTACCGTCAAGCACACCATCACCCGATATCGGATTACCCTGAAAGCTTTTCGCGGTGTCTTGCCGAAGCCCGCAAAGCATTCAAATGCTGAAGAACGCTGGTTCACATTGCTAGAATTGAAGAAACACGATATCCCCAGCGCTCACCGGAGGATTTTTGAACACCTCTGAAGCACTCCCGCCAGGGCATGGATCAATTGGGCGCGCTAATTGGCGCGCACGCGGTAGAAGATCGATTTATTGGTCGCTGGACGGCTGTCGAGGAGATGGAGGGTGCCCGCTGCGGTGTTCGTGGTGAGGAGGGTTTGCCAGTTCGTCGCGAGCAGATTGGTGCTGTATTCGACGGTCAATGCCAGGCTGCTGGAGGAGATGACATCAAAATTGAATTTGCCGGCGGTTACCGTGGCGTTGGCCAGGGTCGGGCGTGAACCACTCCCGGTGGTAACAAGGCTGAACTCGGTGACGCTTGCCCGGAATGAGCCGGTTACGTAAGTGGCGTTGCTTGTCCACGTGGCCCGATAGAAACCAACACTGGCGGTGTAATTCGTTCCGGACTGCAACGTGCCCGCCGGAATCTGCACCGAGGTGGCGGTGCCGCTCAACGCGCCTATCGTTCCCGGGGAAGGCGTGGCGAACAAGTTGTTGCCCACCGCCACATAGACGTAGTCCGCAGCCGCAGCACCGGTGAACGGGTCCCACGTGAGCGTGAAGGATTGCGACGGATTCACCGCCTGGGCGGCAACGTAGTCGGTGACATGCGGCGCATTGGGTTGCGAACTGGGGGCGGCTAAATTGAGCGTGACTTGTTGATTCGAGGCGGCGGCGGACACCTTGAACTGGTAGTTACCGGCGGGGAACAAGGCATCGAACGAAGCCAGGTTCGTGGTGAACGAGACCAGCGTGAAACTCTCCGGGTGAAGGAAATTCTGCAGCAGGTTCGAGGTCGCGGAAGTGGGCAAGGCCAGCGTAACCGCGGTGGCCGTGCGGTTGGAGGCGAGCCCGGTTGTGGCGGTGAAGAAGTAAGGCGTGTCACTATCGAGCGTCGGCACCCCGGCAGAGGACTGATTATAGATGTACGTCTTGCCGAGATTGAAGCTGGTGGTGGCGTTCGTGCCGGCACCGCCGCCACCTCCGTTGCCGGTGGTGAAGAAACCCGCCGTGTTGCCGGTGAGCTCCGTCCCGGTCATGTCCTCGCCGCTGACAAACCAGGTGATCTGCTTGTTCGCGGTGAAAGGTGTGACCGGGGTGCAGGTCAGGACCGTGTTGCCAGCACTCCAGACCGGGGTGGTCCCAAAAAAAGTGGCTGTGGTGGAATCGAAGAACTGCGCCGAGGTCAGGCTGGCATCCATCGCCTGGCTGAACGTGAAGACAACCGCCGCCGAAGGCGAAACGCCGGTTGCAAAGTTGGCGGGGACAGTTGAGACGATGGTGGGCTGAGCTTGCGCCACACCCGAACCCGCCGTTGAAAAGCCAATGACCAACACCCAAGCCAGGTGACCAAGACGCGCCGAACAATTCAGTAATTTCCTCATAAGGGCATCGACGATTGCAATGAAGGCTGGAAGGGTCAAGTGGGAAGCCGCCTTTTTGGGGTCAACTTTAGTTCCATTGCGCTGACTTAGAATTCCGGCAAGGAAAGGGAATTTTTTCGATCCAATGCCTGTTTTTCAGGCAGCTTTTGGAACCAGAATTCATCAGGCTTGCTGCCACCGGTTAATCTTGCCAACCCCGCTCGAAGGTCTATGCTGGCTTCGAACCTGAGCCGACTGACCGCCAGTTACTTTGACCAAAAGGAATTTATTATGATGACACGACGCGAAGCCATTAAAACCGCCACGCTCGCCACCGCCGCCTGCGCCACCATTCTCCCTGCCATCGCTGCGGACACTGCGGCCGCTCCGGCTGCCACGGGCCCATTCACGTTGCCGCCATTGCCCTACGCCTTCGACGCGCTCGAACCGCACATCGACGCGCGCACCATGGAGATTCACCATGACAAACATCATGCGGCCTACGTCGCGAACCTGAACAAAGCCGTGGCAGGTCATCCTGAACTCGCCGACAAATCCCTCGAAGACCTGCTCACGCATCTGAACGCTCTGCCTGAAAGTATTCGCACTGCCGTACAAAACCAGGGCGGCGGCCACTACAACCACTCGCTCTTTTGGCAGATGATGAAAAAAGGCGGCGGCGGTGAACCCAAGGGCGAACTGGCCAGCGCCATCGACAAGAAATTCAAGAGTTTCAGCGGTTTCAAAGACGAGTTCACCAAAGCCGCCACGACCCGCTTCGGCAGCGGTTGGGCCTGGCTGGTGCTCGAACCGAACAAGGAGCTCGCGGTGGTTTCGAGCGCGAACCAGGATTCACCCATCATGCCTTCCCCCGACAAGAATCCAGCAGGGCAAGAGGCTTTGAGCAAACGCTTCGGAATGAACCTGCCCCGTACGAGTCCGCTGTTGGGCATCGATGTTTGGGAGCATGCCTACTATCTGAAATATCAAAACCGCCGGCCGGAATACATCACGGCCTTCTGGAATGTCATCGACTGGGACTTCGTCTCCGACCGTTACCAAAAAGCGATGGCTTGATCCGTGCCGCTGCCGCCACACCGTCCAAAAATCCGGTAAATTATGAAATCACCCATGTCCCGTCGCTCAGCCCTCAGCAAAATCGCCGGCGGCGCGGTTCTCGCCACCGCCACTGCCTCGCTTTCGCAACGCCTGACCGCAGCCGATGCCGCGGCCGGTCCCGAGCTCAAAGGCCACATCAACCATTCCGTCTGCAAATGGTGTTACGACAAGATCCCGTTGGAAGCGATGTGCAAAGCGGGCAAGGAAATGGGTCTGCAATCCATCGAACTGCTCGCGGTGGACGATTTTCCGACGCTCAAGAAATACGACCTGAGTTGTGCCATGGTCAGCGGCGTGCCCGGCGGCATCACGAGCGGGCTGAACCGGCTGGAAAACCACGACAAGATTGCCGCGTTTTTCGAACAGACCATTCCCAAGGTGGCCGAGGCCGGTTATCCGAACATCATTTGTTTTTCGGGCAATCGCAACGGAATGAGCGATGAGAAAGGCGTGGAGAATTGCGCCATCGGTTTGAAGCGGATCGTCGGCCTCGCTGAGAAACACAAGGTGACCATTTGCATGGAACTCCTCAACAGCAAGGTCAACCACAAGGATTACATGTGCGACCACACCGCCTGGGGCGTCGAGCTTTGCAAGGCGGTCGGCTCGGAGCGCTTCAAACTGCTTTACGACATCTACCACATGCAAATCATGGAAGGCGATGTCATCCGGACGATTCAGCAGAGCCATCAATATCTCGGCCACTACCACACCGGCGGTGTGCCCGGCCGCAATGAGATCGACGAATCCCAGGAGCTGTATTACCCGGCCATCATGAAGGCCATCGTCGCCACCGGTTTCAAAGGCCACGTCGCGCAGGAATTCATTCCCAAGCGCTCTGACGCGTTGGCCTCGCTGAAACAAGGCGTCCAGATCTGCGACGTTTGACTATTCGCCCAAGCTTCAAGCAGGCACGGCATGGGTGGAGTGTGCAGTGATTGGCTCCGCCCCGTGCCGTGCCTTTATGCCCCTGCCCCACCTACACGCATACTCCCCACCACCACTGCACCTTCTTCCACGACCAGGTTTTTCGCTTCCACATCGCCGAACAGGCGGGCCGTGGATTTTAGAATGACCGTGCCCTCGGATTGCAGGTTCGCCACCAACTCCCCGGCAATTTCAGCCGAGCCGACCTTGAGCGGGTCCTTCCAATGGAATCGGTTGGCCGCCGGGATGATCAACCGGCCCGCTTTGAAACTGCCCTTGATCTCCGCCGACGAATAAATGGTCAGCGAGCGTTCCGTGACGAGCTTGCCAAGGAACCGTCCCTTGATGACGGCTTCGCCTGCCATCGTTTCCGTGTTGAAGACATAACCACTTTGTTCGAGGGTGAAGGTGCCTTTGGTCTTGAAGTTTTTGGAGACCGTGTTGGCGATGTGGTAGTCATTCAGGTCCACGTAGCGGCTGCACTTCTTGCACATCGTGGACTGCGCGCTGATCGGCACGTCCAACTCCGCGCCACACTCAAAGCAGGTGATGCGCCGCTTTTCCGGCCCGGTTTCAACGGCTTTTCGCGTCGGTTTAAGCGCTTCCTGGACCTGGTAGTGACCGCGGCATCCCTTGCAGATCGTTGAGATGGCAGTGCGCGGTTCGGGTTGCGCGTGCCCGCAGTGCGGGCAAGCCACCAGGACCTTGTCCTGCTTGCTCGCTGCCATTCAACGTTGTCCCGTGAAATGAGGCGACTCGCTCAGCGCAACGCAGGTTTGGCTGCCTCGGGCATCGGCGTCTTGGCAGCTTCGCCGGGACGGGCCACCGGCGCTGTGGGGGTGACCTTGTTCGGATTCACCTCGGTTTTACCCACAAACGTGACGCCTTCCTCGACGACCAGTTTGGTGGCGCGAATATCGCCGAAGAGTTCAGCCTTGGCCTTGATCTCGATCTTCTCCTTGGCGCTGATGTTGCCGTTGATCTTTCCGCGGACGACCACCGATTGCGCGTTGATATTGCCGGTGATAACGGCGCTGTCGCCCAGGTTCAAAATGCCATCGGTGTGGATTTCCCCATCCAGTTTTCCTTCGAAGGTGAGTTCGCCGGTGAACCGCAGAGTGCCTTTGATCTCGACATCCGACCCCAGTACATTTTTTGAATTGCTTGGTGTTGTATTCATGTTCTAGCTATGGTTGTTCTAATTCAGGGAATGAACGAAAATTAGAGACCGCATTGAAGAATCCGTTCAATCACCCGCTCGCCGTGAGTCAGCAATTCGCTGGCCAACTGCTTCCGCTGGAAAGGAATAAGTTCAGAATTTAAACCGCATAGTCCTCCAGGCGAAACTGTTGTACCCGCTCCCCCGCCTGCAAGGCCGTGTCCCCTCCGCGGAGTAGAGCCAAGGAACTCACAGAATCTCTCGCGAAGGTTCAGCACCGCCAAGCCAGGCGCAATCTCCGCCGCAAACCAACATCCTGTCGTGCAAATTGCAAATCCGAAATGGCAATTTGCATGACGGCGCACCTGAGTCCATCAAAGAAAAAAGGTCCGCACCGGAGGGTGCGGACCCCCAGCCTGTGGCAACCAACAACCCTTGCCGAAATCATCAATAAACGAGTTGCTGGACTTTGTATTGTCGGAGAATTTCCTACGCAACAACGAAAAAACCAGCACCGAGGAGGCCGCTGGCAGTAATCGTAAGACAGCCACACAGTGGCTATCCGGGGCCACTATAAATCACTCACTGTTTTTGCCATGTCGGGCCGTTGATGATTTGGTTGTCGGCTGAAATCCTACGCCGGAAAAAGAAGCGCTCGGCGAACCGCCCAATCCCGCCTTTGAACACGAGCAGTTGATTTCTGAATTGCTGTGGCTAGGTTGGCGATGGAAATGGAGAGTCCCCTGCCAACGATACCGCCCGATTTGAACTGGCCGCAACCCGGTGGGAGGTGGACTCCCTTTGAACAAATCGACCGGTTCCGTCTCTGGCAGGGAAGGCTGCTCGAACAGTTGGGATGGGGGCCAAGCGAAAGTCCTTCGCGGATTGTCTTCACGAAACCAGCATTGACTCTGCGAACCTACACCGAGGCTAAGATTACAGGTCCGGTCGTACTCTTGGTCCCGGCCCCGATCAAGCGCGCCTACCTTTGGGATCTGGCGCCCGGAGCCAGCGTCGTCCAACAATTCGTGCGCGGCGGCATGCGTGTTTATCTGGCTCAATGGGAG
>JAQGOT010000576.1 GCA_028293465.1 Pedosphaera sp.
AGCCGCAACGGACCGGATCCGCCGCCTTCGTATTGTCCTCGAGTTGGAACTCAGGGCCGGTGGCCCATACAGCACCGCCTTTTTCGGTGATGTGATAGATAATCCCGCTGTTGCCGCCCTCGGAGATGCTGTAATCGAGCTGGAGCTCGAACCAATCATATTTGCCGGCGGTGACGAGGTCGCCCGCGTTATGCGGATCCACGCAGGCAAGGGCGCCATCCTTCACCTGCCAACCGGAACGGACGGTGTTGGTCTTGAAGTTACTCCAGCCATTCAGGTCCTGGCCGTCAAAGAGGAGTTCCCAGCCGGCGGCTTTTTCCTGGGCGGTGAGGGTGTTGGGAATGGCCGATGCCCGATGGTTGGCGCAGGAGGTCAGCGTCAACGGCAAGGCGGCGATTGCAAGTAAGAGAATGCGCTTCATTGGCTGATGGTGTTCAGGCATCGGCCCGCACGCAAGCAGAAAAGGTGATCGAGGCCGGGAGTGGGAGCATCCGACACCGCCCCCGGCGCGCGGCGTTCACGCCGCTTCAACGCTTGAACGTTTCGGAACCCTTGGATTGATCAGAACCCATTTGACCGACCTTGGGCGGAGCGGCGCACGCCCCGCCCTCCGACAATTGGCCACCGAGCCGGGGGCAGTGTCCGATCCGCTTGGGATTCATGCACCCCGTGATTCAGGGCGAGGCGAGGAGCCGAATGTCGTATTTGGGGTCCTCAAAGTGCATCAGGATATCGAGTTCGGCGAGTTTGGCTGCGCGAACAAAGTTGAAAGCCTGTCCGACGTCATTAAAGTCCCTGGCCTCCCGGGTGTTTGGGGTCCAATCGCTGATTCCCTTGAGGTAAAGCAAGGATTTACGATGTAACAACAGGATACGCAACGACATCATACTATATATACGGTCCAAAAATGGCCGATCTTTCAAGAATCGCGCGTTGGCGGCAGAAATGTTGCGGCGAGAAGGCGCAAACCAGCCTTTGTGCAACCACCCCGGGTGGGGCGAGCGCACCTGCGAGCGTTTTTGGATACAGAATCCCACCCGCGAGCCGGAGATTGGCACGCGCCATGTAGGTCAGGCATCTTGCCTGACGGTTCGGGCGGCATCCTGCCGCCCGTTCTCATCCCAGCCGAACTCGGGACAAAATGCCCCACGAACCATCAGGTCTCAATCGCCCTGGTACTGAGCCCGGCCAAATCGCCGTCCGCCGTGTTGCCAAGAATGAACACATCCACCTGAATCTCACCCACGCGGAAGACCTGGGCATTAGGGAGATGCTGCCGGATCACCTGCAGCAGCTTTTGAAATTTCCGGACCGTGGCGTTCTCCTGCTCCCGATGCCAGGGCTTCTCCGCGATCAAGTGCTTGAAGAAAGTCTCCAGCGGCACAACCTGAACCGCACCACCCGCACGGCTGGAGAGCTCAAGCACCGTTTGCGCATCCGGCGGCCGACCCTCACCCGCCCGCTGGATGATCTGAAAAGGATAATCCGACTCGCTCATATAGAGCACGTCGCGCGTTGCTTCCTGAAGAGATTTGATGGTGTCATCCAGCATGGCTTAAACGAGAACCTTAATCCGCTCACCCGCTCCGCTGCGGTCATCGGCCTGATGTTGACTTTATGCCCGCCCCACCGCGCCGCGCAAGATTTTCATGCCGACCGGGCAGTTCACGAACGCATCCGGCCACCCTCCCCGGCGCGCGGTGTTCCGCCGCTACGTAGCGGCACGCTTCCAGCGTGCCAGTGAAGGCTGCATCCTGCTGCCAGTAAAGGCTGCGGCAGGCCAAAGCCGGCGGCAGTCGCGACCCCGAGCCGTATTCCACGGAAATAGGCTTTCCAAAGCTGATTTTTGCCCCGCCAACGAAGCGTTAACGGACTCGACACTGGGCGCTTACAGCTATAAACTTCCCCCAACGAAGAAGCCATGATAGGCTGCAAACATTCAACCCGATAAAGGTTAGGCCCTTGCAATGCGCATATTCCTGCAACTATTGACGTCCGTTCTTTTGTTGAGCATCTGCGGATGTTTGATGGCAGTGGTTCCCGTCGGGAGCAGAACCTCCAGTGGAGTCAAATATTCCGCCGAGGCGCTCGCCTTCCTCGACCTGCCTGGCACCACTCGAGACGAGGTTGTCGCCTCCTTGGGCCCCCCCCTCCTGGAGTCGCAAGAGACGCGAACTCTCGTGTATGAATGGGAAAGAACCGAACGACAGGCGTCTTTTATTATTGTACCAGATTGGATCGCACCTTTGGTCGAGGACGCGAATGGCTCCGTGACGGATGGCGCTTCGCATCAATGGGCGTTGCTTGTCGCATACGATGTCCGGGGAGTCGTTTCAGCTCACAAAGTTCGGCAGCTTGGAACGCGGACGCTGGAAGAGGAGTGCGCGGATTGGTCTCACCACAGGAACAACAAACCATGAGTTAATTGGCCTGCCCTTCGAAGGAGTGTGGTCAACCTGCATCTAAAGGAACAGATCTATGCCAACACCAAAAAGCAACGATGAATACGCCGTGCTTCGCGAGTCGGAGACCAACGGCGCAAATTACGACCTGGACACACCGGACATCATCGCCCGCCTGAAGCAGTGGAAAACCCTCTGCTCCTTTCGCATTATGGGGGCAGAAAGCGACACCGTGGACATTGAGTTCGAGACCCTCCCCAAGGAAATGGACGCCTTCGTGAAGGACCTGTACGATTTCTGCCCGGACCTTGTTGATCAAGGCACCGGGTGTGTTGGAGAAATGGTCGAGATGGCCCAGGAGACCGGCGAAGAAATCCCGGCGAAGCTGCAAGAATTGATCAAGGGGGTGGATTTCACCGATGAAAATTACGGGCTGGAGATCCTCAAGCGGGAATTGCAGCGAGACAGAACCCTGAAACTGTGGTGGGATTGATGAGCGAATCGCCCGGAGACATCGTTTGGAGGAGTCGCCAAACTGTCAGGCCGCTTTGCTCGGCTGTGAATGGGTTTACCCGAAATGAATGACCGGATTTCTGCGAAGGTTTGTTGCCGCGCGTTGATGGCCGCGTGTCTGGTGTTATCGCTGGCCGTCCTTTGGGGCGAATCACAAAGGCAGAGCATTCAGGAAGTCATGCACAGCCTGCCTCTCACCTTGGCCGCCGTCTGTGGCCTGTCGCTGCTGATCTTGTCAGGCATTTGCTTCAGGAGCTTCGGCCGCCTGGCCGTTTACGGGCTGCTCGTAGGCGCGTGGACTTTATTCGTCTGTCTTCTGCCGACTTTATGACAACGACGCTTGACCATGCGCTGCAGCATTTAACCCGGCTATCGCGCCGTGGTTGCAATATTCATGCGGTTCAGCGAGGTTCGCCTGCCGGCATGATCGCATAGATCGTTTATAAAGCTATGAAAGCCTATCTCATTACGACCGGTTCCATCTTTGGGCTGATGGCGGTGGTCCACGTCTGGCGGGCTATTGAAGAATGGCCTAACGCGTCCGTTACCCCGGCTTTCTTGCTGGGCATGACGGCATTGATTGTCCTGCCCGGCCTGCTTGCCTGGTGGGCTTGGTGCGTGTTGCGAAAACTGCAAGGTGGTCAGACCAAGCACGGGAATCAATAGGTTTCAGACCATTCAGCCGCTTAAGGTTTTCTCCCCTCGTCGAGGTCGAAGTAATCGAACATCGTGACGATCTCGTGCCGTTCGGCGAAGCCGCTTTCCGCCTTCAGTTTCTGGAGCCGGGGTGAGGCCAGGTCGTTCCACCCCAATTTCGTGATGAAGGCGTTCCAGATCATCAGGTCGGTGGCGTCCAACGCTCTGCCCTTCGCGAAACACCATTGGAGAATTTCCTCGTCGGTGCCGCCGTCCAAGACACGCTGCTTCAAATCGGCGTAGTTGATGCGCAGAAAACCGGTGCACCAATTGTCGGCTCCCTTGCCGAGGTTGGCGTGGAAATCAGGCCGCAGGTCGCCCTTGGCGTGGAGACGGATTTTACTGAGCATCCGCGGGAAGTAGGCCATTCCACCGGTCTTTTCGTGGGCGCTTTTGGGTGGGGTGCTCATCGTTTGAAGCGACGGTTGGTATGTCTGAAGCCAGTGTAAGCGATTAACCTCCTGCATATGCGGGAGGAGTCTTTGCGTAGTGGGGAATGGGAGCGCTTCGGGATGGCCGCCGAGCATGGAACGGAAAAGCCGGGTGGCGGTTCGCTTGGTCGATCTTGGTTGGTGGCAATTGAAACGGCAGAATCTTCAAATCCAAAATCTGTCGCTTAACCGGAAAGAGACAAATGCCGTCGGTCTTGCATGCCATGAAACCCACCGCCACCTGGACGGAAATCTCCTTGCTGTCTCCGGTGAAACGAATCGGCAGACGCAAGGTGACCGGTCCGTCGGGATAAATCGGAAGTGTCACG
>JAQGOT010000588.1 GCA_028293465.1 Pedosphaera sp.
TTTTCCAGTTCTCCTCGAGGACGAGGCGGAGGTCATATTTCTTCCACTGCGCAGCGACTTGATGATCAATCTTCCCCGTTTGCGGATCCCAGAGCGGCACGGGCAAGCCATCCGCACCGCGCGGGCCGTAAGTGGCGTTCCACGCACCCCATTGGCCGCCGGAGGTCGTCCAACTGTTGCCATGGCCCAACACGTTTTCGATCTGCACTTCGCGTCGCATCGTCAACCGCACATCGCCGGCGAGCGTCCGTTCGCTGGGGCGTTCGAAGCCGTAGCGGTTGACGTAAGCGTTTTCGTCGTCATAGATGTTCACCAGTTCGAAAGCGCGGAAATCCACGCCATCCGGGCAGGAACTCCAGGTGCCGTTGAAAAAGTCGGGATAAAACACCTGAAACGCGAAGGATACCCAACCGCCGGTGGACACGCCGGAGAGTACGCGTGCCTTGGGTTGGCCAACGGCGCGGAATTTTTCCTCGACGTATGGAATCAACTCCTGCGTGATAGCATCGCCATAAGGACCATTGTTGGCCGAGTTGACTTGGTACGCGTCGCCGTTCGGCCCGGCACCGTCCAAATGCAGCAGGATCATGCGGGGCGTCTCATCGGCCAGCCATGTTTTGCGGAAATCGGCACCCTCCGCCATCATCCCGGCCACCCGCGAATAGCGGGTGTCAAAACCGCCGATCCGCACCCACAGCGGGTATTTGCGGGTGGGCTCGTTCTGGAAGTTTTTCGGCAAGATGATCCCGGCGCGCAGGAAGATTGGGCGACCGTGAAATTCACTGAGTAACCGCGACTGGATTTTGACGAACTTGACAAGCTCCGTCTCCTCCGGCAAACGTTCGGCGGGAATCTGAGCGGACAAGGAAAGCTTCACCGTTGCGCGGCGGGCCGGATCCAGATGGACTTTCTGGGGCGCGCCGTAAAGATTCCCCGGTGCGTTCGGTGAGAGCAGGTCGCGGTTGGAATCGAGCAAGGCCTGGACGAAATAATCGCCGGGCGGCAATTCGGAAAGATTGGTGATCGGGAAGGTGATGGCCGTGGCGTCAACCGTTACGGTTTTGCCGGATGCAAAATCCTTGACGTCGCGCCCAAGCACGAACGGCGCGTCGGGTTCCGTGCGGCCAACAGTGGAGCGCGGCTCCGGTTTTTCCTGCCGCCCCAGCACGACGAGCAAGCGGCCGGTCTGAGGGGCGGTGACCAGGCCGGGGCTGAGGGTGATTTCGAAACGCAACGACGCAGCATCGTCCGCCCGGGCAATGCCGGTCGCGGCCAGCGCCAGCAGCAGGGCTGCCAGCAGGGAAAAACAGTGACGCAGGCGGGCATGGGCGAGCGCAACGTGGGGGTGCATTTGATTTTTCATCGTCGGTTAAAATTGATTTTCCGTTCGTCCGTCGGCTGAGGCTCCGCGCTGACGGCGTTCAAAAGCAGGCGCAACCGGTCCGCCCAGAGCGCGAGGTCGAAATTTTGCGGGTCGTCGTGCCCATCCGGGATGCCCGCATCAATGGCGGCATGGTAGGCCGGGACCATCCAGGTGCCATGTTCGGAGCTTGCCACCAGATAAATCAAAGCGAGACGATCCAATTGCGCTTCCGTGAAGCCGGGCAGGGGAGCAATGCCATCGTTTCCGGGATGGCCCTGCGGATCGGCGCGGCGCGGCTGGATCAATTCCGTATGCACGAAGAGGCCACGGCTTTTCTCGCCGAGCACCCTGACTTCCAGTTTGGTGGCGCGCCAGGGAGTGGTCAGGGTGTGCGGGGCGACCGATTGGCCGAGCCGGTTTACAAAGAAGTGGGCGGCCTGGTCGCTGCGCCAGCGGTTCAAGTCGTTCCACTTCCAATCGGCCTCGTTTATATTCGTGGGGAAACTCTGCTCGTGATAATTCGGCGCGCTGACATCGTGAATGACAAAATACTTCGCGCGCAAAACATTGGTGATGGCGCCGCCGATTTCGGTCTCTTGAATGTCATGCTCCTCCAGGTAGCGTTCCAGCTTTTCTTTGTTGACCGTGACGCGTCGGCCGATCAGCGACTCGAGCGGACGGGGCAGGGTGGTGAGCGGTTGGCCGAGGCGGCTGAATTCCGCAACCGGACGAAGGAGACACCTGGCCTGCTCCAATGGTGTACCGACGAATTCAAGTTTGGTTTCGTCGAAAGGGCAGCGGGTTTCCGCAGCCGGCGATGCGGCGGGCGCGAAGACCAACCACAAGACACAGGCTGCGAGGCAAAAGCGGCTCTTCATATCGCGTGCCCCGGTTGTAACAGAAGCGGGCGGCGGTGTCGATCAGGTGCCGGGCTTGGCCACGCCCACGGCGAGCGCCGGCTGGAAATCCTTGGAGAGCCGCAGCCAGGCGAGAACACCCGTGAGGAAGGAAACCGCAGCGCAGATCACATAAGGGAGCCAGTCGATGTGAGTGAACAGCAACGCGGCGAACATGGGACCCACAATGCGGGCCAGGCTGCCGGCGCTTTGCGCTACGCCGATGGTCACCCCTTGTTCGTGGGCGGGGGTTAGATTAGAAATCATGCCAAAGACCGGCGGCCGCGTGAGGCTGGAGCCGATGGAAAGGACGGCGAGCAGCAGATAAAGCAGAGGCCAGGTGCTGACAAAAGGCATCGGCCCAAGGCTCAGCGCCACGAGCACCATGCTCAGCGCCACCAGCTTTGGTTCGCCCATCATCTTCACCAACCGGCCGGTGAGGCCGCCTTGGACCAGTGCGCCGATCAAACCGGCATAGATGAAAAGATTGGTGACCAATTTGACGCCTTGCGGGGTTTCTGGATCGACCGCGAAGTTCTTGAAGACAAGCAATCCCAAGGTCACTTCAAAGCAGGTGAAGCAAAACGTGGCCAGGAAAAAAACGGTGATCAGCAAGCCAACCTTCGGGCGGGTCATGGTATGCGCCCACTGGTCCAGATGAGGACGCTGCGCCACGTGTTCGGAAGTCGGCTTCCAACTCTCGGGCAGGATGGCCAGAGCCAGCAGGAAGTTCGCGGCGCAGAGCCCGGCGGCGACCCAACCGGGACCGGTGAGGCCGAAGTATTGACGGGCGAACCCGCTCAACGCGGGGCCGAAGATGAAACCGAGGCCGAATGCCATCCCTATCAAACCCATTTTCTTGGAGCGATCCGCCGGCGGGGTGATGTCAGCGATGTAAGCCTGAGCCACAGTGATGTTCGCGCCACAGATTCCCGCGAAGGCCCGGGACAGGAAAATCACGAGCAACGCACTGCGGCCGGGCAAACCCGAGCCGTAGGCGAAAATGGCGTATGAAATGGCGGCCCCGGCTGTACTGAGCAGGAGAACGGGACGACGGCCGATGCGATCAGAAAGCCGCCCCAGGATGGGACCGAAAACAAACTGCATGAGGGAGAAAGCCGAGGCGATGGCTCCCAATTCCCAGCCGGTGGCGTGGAAGACCTTGGCGTAGATCGGCAGCAACGGAATAATCATGCCGAAACCAACCAGGTCAATGAAAACGGTCAGGAAGATGATGAAGACGGAAGGCTTTCTCATGCGCAACGGCTGTGCCGCGTTCCCTTGGCACCAAACTTATTAATTAACCACATGCA